>JAVEVM010000099.1:0-7783 GCA_034005055.1 Desulforhabdus sp.
TACACCTGATATGTCAGGCGGCACCAGATCCTATGAGATGGCACGCAGGCTCGCCGCTGCAGGCCACGAAGTGCACATGATCACAACCGATCGGAGTGGCATCAGTGGTCGCAATTGGTATATTACGTCAGAAATGGGCATCCAGATTCACTGGCTGCCAGTACCTTATTCCAACAACATGTCCTATTCTGAACGCATATATGCGTTTCTTCGCTTTGCCACTGGAGCGGCTCATTACGCCAGCCAAATCAAAAGCGACGTTGTCTTTGCCACGAGCACTCCATTGACCATAGCAATCCCTGCCGTGTACGTCGCGAGGAAGCAGCGGATTCCCCTGGTTTTCGAGGTTCGCGATCTTTGGCCTGAATTGCCCATAGCCGTTGGTGCGCTGAAAGGTCCTATGATACCACCTGCTCAGTGGCTAGAACAGTTTGCATATCGCAATTCCTCTCAAATCGTTGCACTATCCCCAGGCATGAAGGAGGGAATTACACGGAGTGGGTATCCGCCCGACCACGTCCATGTGATTCCGAACAGCGCCGATCTTGATATGTTTTCCGTACAGGCCGGCGAAGGGATTTCGTTTAGAAGGAAATTCGATTGGCTCCAAAATAGACCGCTTGTGGTGTATACGGGCACATTGGGTCGAATCAATGGTGTGGACTACCTTGCAAGGTTGGCAGCAGTAACTCGAACCATAGCTCCAGATATTCGTTTTTTGGTGGTGGGGGATGGTGCAGAAAGGCAACGGGTCGTCGATACGGCCAAACAATATCGTGTTTATGAAGAAAATTTCTTCATGATGCCCCCCTTGCCTAAAGCACAGATACCTGCCGTTCTTTCAGCTGCCGATATGGCCACTTCGCTAGTCATTGATCTGCCCCAGTTGTGGGATAATTCTGCAAACAAATTCTTCGACGCCTTGGCGTCAGGCACACCCATTGCTATCAACCACCTCGGGTGGCAAGCAAAGCTTTTGGAGGAAAATGGGGCAGGTGTTGTCCTTGATAGACGGGATATTGATCAGGCGACTTTAAAGTTATTGGACTTTATAAACGATCAGAAAAGACTGAAAGACGCTGGTATTTCAGCCCGCCGTCTGGCAGAAGAGATGTTCTCCAGGGATAAATTAGCTAAACAACTGGAACAGGTTCTGCTCTTAGCTGTAAGGAATTTTCGTTGAGGTTACTTCTCCGCCCATGGAACTGACATTACATGCAGCACAAATTGAAGACTGCCCCCGTATCGCCGAGCTTCATCGAGCCGAGATTCGAACGGGCTTCCTGAGCGGTCTGGGCATACCTTTCCTGACCCTTTTGTATCAATCCATGGTCACCTCCAGCAGAGCATTCTGCAAACTCGCTCGAGACGGAGACAGGACGATCGGGTTTATTTCGGGAGCTGAAAGCACGGGTGGTTTCTATAAAGATTTCTTAAAGAAAAACAGCTTGGAAGCGAGTTTGATTTTATTTCGCAAACTCAGGGAACCCAAAACAGTACTCAAAATATGTGAAACGCTTTTCTACCCCACCCGACAAAACTCCTCAAACTGCCACGCGGAGCTTTTCAGTATCGTTCTTGATACAAAATACCGAAACAGAGGAATAGCCCAACGGCTATTCGCGGAACTGCTGCATGAATTTGAAATTCGTGGCGTCAAGCACTTCAAAGTGATTGCCGGCTCCGATTTAAAGCCTGCCTGCAGATTTTACGAAAAGGTGGGCGGAAAGCTTTCGTCGGAAATTGAAGTGCATAAAGATGAAAAATCCCTGGTATACGTGTGGAAGGTTGGTTGAAGATCAGAGCCCGTCTCATGGCGTGATGCCGCATGGAGCCGATTCTCCTCTCATTTTTCGATAATAGACAAAGAACAACGAGCGTACGCTGCGATGAAAAAGATTGCGCACTCTGTGGTTGAGGTACTGAGGTCTGTATTGCCGGCAAGCGATTTTGTGCCGCTGCACATTCCGGAATTTGAAGGAAACGAAAAACGCCTTTTGGCCGAATGCATCGATTCCAATTTTGTTTCCTATCTCGGTGAGTTCGTCACGCGATTTGAAGGAATGCTTTCCGAGTTCACCGGATCGAAGCGAATACTTGCAACGGTTAACGGAACGGCGGCGCTGCATGCCTGTTTGGAAGCCGTCGGCGTGAAGGCGGGAGACGAAGTGCTGATGCCTGCCCTTACGTTTGTTGCCACAGCAAATGCGGTCAGCTATTGCGGCGCGGTCCCGCATTTTGTGGATGTGGAAGAGAGGACCCTTGGGGTAGACCCGTTCAAGCTTGCAGAGTATCTGAGGGCTGTCGCCGAGATCGCCGATGGAGAGTGCATCAACAGGAAAACCGGGGCGCGTATTCGGGCGATCGTTCCCATGCATGCCTTCGGCCACCCGGTGGACATGGATCCCCTCCTGGAGGTGTGCCGTGAGTATCGACTCTCTATCGTCGAGGATGCAGCGGAATCGCTCGGGTCTTATTACAAAGGAAAGCACACCGGAACGCACGGCCGCGTGGCGGCCCTGAGCTACAACGGAAATAAGGTCATCACCACGGGGGGCGGCGGAGCGATTCTGACCGATGACGATGAACTGGCGGACAGGGCCAAACACCTCACCACGACGGCGAAGGTACCTCACAAATGGGAATACCGCCATGATACGGTGGGGTTCAATTACCGGTTGCCGGCCCTCAACGCAGCCTTGGGGTGCGCTCAGATGGAGCGGTTGCCGGATTTCCTGGAGCGCAAGCGGCGGCTGGCTGAAAAATACCGGGAGGCCTTCGAGGGTTTCGACGGAGTCAGGTTTTTCACCGAGCCCGAATTTGCGCGCAGCAACTACTGGCTGAATGCTTTGGTGCTCGACCGGCCGGACACGGAGTTGCGCAATGAAATCCTCGAGCAGACCAACAATGCCGGTATCATGACTCGCCCCGTCTGGACGCTGCTTCACAGGCTGCCCATGTACAAGGATTGTCCGCAAATGAACCTCGAAACTTCCGAAAGCCTGGAAGCCAGGATCATCAATATCCCGAGCAGTGCCTATCTGGGAGACAACAGGTCATGAAGGGATGTCTGCTCGATCAACCAGTTCTGATGGAACGATCATTCAATTCGAACAGATTTTCAGCGAGCACATTTTATTGAAATTCCATCAAAAAACATTGCTCTTGGGTGTTGTTCTGATGTCTGCTCCTGACAGGGGCCTCTTCCTGTCAAAAGGATCCGTTCGCCCCCTTACTTATTGAAGCCACAGAGGATACCAATGATTCATCAGCTCATCGGCCGACGAGAAGAACTCTTCGACGAAGACATTGCCCGCCACGAAATCGACCTTCAGGAAATGATCGGTCAAAGCCGTTTCCTGGTGGTCGGCGGGGCGGGTTCCATTGGCCAGGCGGTGGTCAAGGAAATATGCAAGCGGCATCCGAGGGCACTCCATGTCATCGATCTCAGTGAAAACAACCTGGTGGAGCTCGTCCGAGATGTGCGAAGCTCCCTGGGGTACATCAAAGGGGAATTCCAGACCCTGCCTTTGGACAGTGATTCCCCGGAATACCATGCCTTTCTGACTTCTCAACCGCCCTATGATTATATCTTGAACCTTTCTGCGTTGAAGCACGTCAGGAGCGAAAAGGACCCCTTCACCCTGATGCGCCTGATAAAGGTGAATATTTTCAACACGGACCAGTTGGCACGGCAGGCGGCAGAAGACGGAAGCCGGAAGTTTTTCTGTGTTTCCACCGACAAGGCCACCAACCCAGTCAATATGATGGGGGCATCCAAGCGGATCATGGAAATGTTTTTAATGCGCCGCAGCCTGGAGGTGCCGGTTTCGACGGCCCGCTTCGCCAATGTGGCCTTTTCCGACGGAAGCCTACTTCACGGTTTCAACCAGAGAATTCAAAAACGTCAGCCTCTCTCCGCCCCACGAGATGTTCGCAGATATTTCGTCACCCCCAAAGAGTCCGGCGAGCTCTGCCTGATGTCCTGTCTACTTGGCGAAAACCGGGACATCTTCTTCCCCAAGCTCAGTGAGAAACTTCATTTGATTACCTTTTCGGAAATCGCCGTCCGGTATCTCCAGCACCTGGGATGGGAGCCTTATGTTTGCAGCAACGAGGAGGAGGCAAGATCCAGGGTGGAAGAGCTCTCCCGTCAGGAAAAGTGGCCCTGCTATTTCTTCGACAGCGACACCACTGGTGAGAAGGATTTTGAAGAGTTCTACACGATAAATGAAACCCTCGATATGGACCGATTTGGAAGCATCGGGATCATCAAAAACGCACCCGAGTTCGACAGTGGCAAACTCGATGCCTTCGAAAATGCTTTTTTGACCATGCGGCAAGAGAAAATCTGGAGCAAAGACACCCTGGTAGACCTTTTTCAAATGTTGCTTCCCGAATTTCAACACAGGGAAACCGGCAGGAATCTGGATCAGAAGATGTGAATCAGGCAGGTTTCACAGAGATTTATACTCGTTAAGGATAGGAATCTGCATTCTGTAGGGTGCGTTCTACGCACGAATATCAGCCGGTGCGTAAAACGCACCCTACCCGTATACCGCGAATGTCGCCCTGTTCTGTGGTTCCACGAACGAAGCTTTTGATCCTTAATTTAGGAGAATAACCACCATGGCAGCCAAACATCTCCTGGATATTGTCCTCGCATCCATCGCACTGGCAGCATTTTTCCCCTTGGGAATCGTTATCATCCTTATCCTGAAATTCACCGGGGAAGGTGAAATTTTTTATGTCCAGGAGCGAGTGGGAATGCATGGGCGTTCCTTTGGCCTGCTCAAGTTCGCCACCATGCTCAAGGATAGTCCCAATATAGGTCCCGGCGACATCACAGTCCGGGACGACCCGCGCGTGCTCCCTTTCGGAAGATTCTTGAGAAAAACCAAGCTGAACGAAATTCCCCAGCTCATCAACATTTTGATGGGAGATATGAGCATCGTCGGGCCGAGGCCTCAGACCCCGAAATATTTCGCCCTGTTCCCCGAAAATAGCCAAAAGAAGATCCTCGATCTCAAACCAGGTTTGACAGGCCTTGGGTCCATTGTCTTCCGCGACGAGGAGAAGATGGCTGCAGCTTCCGGCATGGAGCAGATCGAGTTTCATAAAAAGGTCATTGCACCTTACAAGGGAGAACTGGAAATCTGGTACCGTGATCACCGGTCGTTCTGGATGGATATCAAGCTGATCCTACTAACGGCCTGGATGGTGTTGTTCCCCGACAGCAGGCTCTACCATTTCTTCTTGCCCGCCATACCCGCCGCGCCACGAGTTCTAGCGGCACAATAAGTCAGCAGCACGCCACGGGATGCAGTTTCCACGTTTCTTTTTTCAATACCCTTCCACTCATCGGTGTAAGGGTATTTTTATTTCATAGACGCAAGTGAAATGTTCTTCTCGCGCAGGCGCTCAGGTGTAAAATTCCATCTGCAGATTACGCAGATGAAGAGCCTTGGGATATTGGGATATTGTCAAAATGACGCCGGGATGACGCAATGCAAAAAGCGTCCGCACGCAGAAAGCAAGAACCGTCGTGCCCAAAATAATCCCGTTGGGCACGATGCGGAGAACTCATGCAGGCGCACGATCACAATTTCAAGAATGTCTTTCTGGATTTCCCGAAAGAGGCCCTCGCCTGGCTGCGCCGGAAGCGCTGCAGTCCGACGGGCAACTCGAACGTATCGAACAGGAGTTTAGCCACTCAGAATGCTAAACTCCTGTCAGAAGAAACCATCCCCCCTCAAGATCTTCCCCCTTTCCTCACTCCGAAACGGTTCTCGTACCCTCCCCCTTTGCCATCAGTGCCAACAGTTCCTATTCTTTTATTCCTAAAGCGTAACGTTCACCGCAGAGGACGCGGAGAGCGCAGAGACCAGGAAAAATTCAAAAATTGGCTGTTTTCCTCATGACAACCGACAGAAGGGAATATCAAATGCGACTGCACACAATTTCCAATGATCTGATACAGTACATCGACGGCATATTCAGAGAAGAATTTGGGAATGATATTGTCGATGTGATCGATTGTTCGCTGATCCCCCATGAGGCATTGCTTCAAATCAGGGTAAAGCATGCGTCAGCGGATATCCGGAGTTTTGCCCAAGCGGTTTCCCGGGAATTTGCCGAACTGGGGAGGCAGGTGACCATTCAGGTTACAAACTGAACATCTAATCTCGATCGACCGATTGAATAGGCCAACCCCAATTCTACCTATTGCATTGCCCGAGGACCTTTTGTGGGAAGGGTGCTCGCTGTGAACGATGAGAAGGATTCCGGATGCTCACACAAGATGAAATCTCAAAAATAAAGGCTTTTGTTCTCGACCGGAACGCCTTGGTCGCCATCTACGTTTTTGGATCCGTGGCCACGGGGCGGGACCGTCCGCGGAGCGATATCGACCTGGCAGTTATGGTTCGAGGCTCACTCTCCGGAATGGAACGAGTCGCAATGGAAACAGCCCTTTCCAATCTTTTGCACAGAGATGTCGATCTGGTGGTCTTCAGCCAGGCGACACCGCTGCTCCAGCATCAGATTTTGAAGTACGGCCGGCTGATCCATGAAGTGGACACACGG
Source organism: Desulforhabdus sp. (assembly GCA_034005055.1). Classification (GTDB taxonomy): domain Bacteria; phylum Desulfobacterota; class Syntrophobacteria; order Syntrophobacterales; family Syntrophobacteraceae; genus Desulfoferrobacter. The sequence goes on from JAVEVM010000099.1 coordinate 6,586, forward strand.
GAACGCATCCGGCAGGAGGTTCTGGCACGCAGTCATTATCTGGATAGCGCTTTTCTCTACAAGAAACTTGGAAAGGGCAAGAAACATGGTGGATAGAGAACTCCTTTCCAGAAAGCTTTCTCGCCTGCATGGCTACGTCGACATCCTGAAATCGGCCGAGGATATCACCTGGGAGAAGTACCAAGCGGATCTTCGTTCTAAGGCTTTTGTAGAACGCTATCTGCATATCGCCATTGAAGAGGTGATCGATATCGCCAACCATTTTGTGTCATTTCACGGCTGGCGTGAGCCAACCGGGTATCGTGACCTGTTCTCGATCCTGGCGGAACACGGAATTCTTCCCACGTATCACCTCTCCACTTTTCAAAACATGGCGTCGTTTCGGAATATGCTGGTCCACCGCTATGAGAATATGGACGACGAGCTGGTCTTCGGCATCTTTGGGAAGCATCTGGGCGACTTCGATCTTTTCATCGCTCTCGGTCATGCGTTGGGCTGAAGAAAACACCAAACAGGACTGAAGTATGTGGAAATCGTCGACTGTCAGAAGACCTGCCCGTGAACCAAAGAGTTTGCCCACTATTGGAAATTGAAGCACTTCAAAGAATGACGTGGAGAACTCTTGCAGGCCCACGACCACAATTTCAAGAATGTCTTTCTGGATTTCCCGAAAGAGGCCCTCGCCTGGCTGCTGCCGGAAGCGCTGCAGGCCTACGGGCAACTCGAGCGTATCGAATTTGTGAGGCAGGAGCCAAGAAAGCGGAAATTATCGGAGGCGCATCTTTCCCTCGACATGCCCATTTTGTTTACCTTTGCCGCAGCGAGGGTCCTTCTCTGGCTGGTGGAATTCCAAGAGGACAAGCAGAGGTTTTCCATCTACAAGCTGCTCAGATATACAACCGATTTGATGGAAGCCTATCCGGACGCGACGGTGGTCCCGACGGTGCTCTTCACCCAAAGGGAAAAATGGAGGAAGGACGTTTCGCGCCGGATCGAAAGCCACTTGGGAAACCGGCAGTTTCTGCACTTCGAATATCAGTTGATTCGCCTGTTTGACTTTCAGGCCCGGGACTATTACGATCATCACAATCCTATCGTGAAGATTCTGCTGCCGAAGATGTATTATAAACCGGAGGAGCGGGCGGAAGTGATTCAGCAGGCGTACCTGGGACTGTTCAGGTTGGCGGCGCCGATGCTG
>JAVEVM010000100.1:0-7775 GCA_034005055.1 Desulforhabdus sp.
CCAACAGCGAGTAGGCAAGCCAGATCAGGATAACATTGCCCAGCAGCGGATAAATGTGCAACGAGAGTCCCGCAACAAACAGTGTGCCGCTTACCACCCCTCCAACCACCACCAGCCAAAAAGCAAAACCGGCCAACCGCTGCTGGCTCACAGAAGCCCTTGTATCGAGGAAAATGCTTTCGGTCCATAAAATCAGCCGCCCGATCCACCTGACCGGGTGAGGCATCTTTGGCGGATCGCCAACCAAGAGATCTACAAAGTAAGCTGCGGCTAAGTGCCAGGGAAAAAGAAGCAACGAATTATCGAGCCTCCTGAGCTTTTGAAGATTGATACTCCTTACAGTGACGCACAAAATTCTCGGCGACCTGTAGAGAGCTTCCCCAATGGAGATGTATGTAGCTGGCAAGAACCGATCCTAGTGCGTATCCTTCCCGTTGCGCTTGCGCCTGATTGCGCCGGCTAAGCTCGTAAACACAATTCAGAGCCGGACTCTTTCCGGAATCGACTATTTCCGAATAGTGGAATTCATGCCCCCTGACCCTGAGCCCAGGCTGACCGAGAAGGCAAACCTGCCGCAACAGCACTTCAGTATACCCGAGAGCCTTGCGCTTGCTAAGCATGCGGGTATCAAAAGGCAAAATGCCTGCCATCGGATATGATTTGCCCTCGATAGTCCGGATCGATTTGCTCAGAGCCATCAGGCCTCCGCACTCGGCATATACGGGCATGTTTCGTTCGACTGCCGAGCGGATGTCTTTAAAGAATCTCCCTTGATTAGAAAGAGGCTCCGCAAAAAGCTCCGGATATCCCCCTCCCAGGTAGAGGCCGGCAGTCCCCTCGGGAAAGGTCTCTCCAGCCAGTGGGGAAAAAAACTCGATTCGTGCCCCCGCACGACGCAGGAACTCCAAATTATCGGGATAGTAGAAACAGAAAGCCACATCGCGGGCAACCGCTATGATAAGCGGGCAACTGCTCTCATTTTGCAGAGCCGAATCTTCTAGAGATGGCAGCGACGACGATGACGAAATGCCCGCTTCTTGCCATAGCCGATTCAGTTCAAGATTACGTTCCACCAGCCCGATCAGATGCTGCTGCCATTCCTGGTTCAGATCGAGCTCATCGGCAGTCACCAAACCCAAATGCCGTTCAGGAATCCTGATCGAGTCTTCGCGTGGAATTCCCCCTAACACGGGGATATCAGGCAGGTTGGCGCTCATGGCTTGTTTTAGGTATTCCAAATGCCCCTGGCCGCCAATTCGGTTAAAAATGACTCCGGCCAGCTTAATGTCCGAATCAAAATGCTTGAAGCCGTAGACGAGTGCAGCTGCACTGCGAGCCATGCTGCGAGCATCCACGATGAGCACGATGGGGAGATTCAACCACTTTGCCATCTGGGCACTGCTTCCGGCCTCGCTTAATCCATCGTAACCATCGAAGAGCCCCATCACACCTTCTACAATAGCAAGGTCGGCCGAGCTAAGCAGCCGTTGGAAGAGATCCAAGTTGTATTCTCGACTCAGCATCCATCCATCAAGATTTCTGGACTCGAGTGCGGTGACGCGAGTGTGCAGACCCGGATCGATGAAGTCCGGTCCTATCTTGAATGGCTGAACCTTCAAACCTCTGGCTCTAAAGGCCGCCATCAAGGCCATGGAAATCGTGGTTTTCCCGCAACCGCTTTGCGTCCCCGCAACAACAAAAGCATGCTTCTCATTTGTCTTCAAATTTGCTTCCCGATCCAACAGGGTTCTTATACCGACTGCTCATCCATGATTTGCTGATACAGGTTTTTGGCCTCCGTGGAAGCAGGCGCAATCTGTGAAGCTTTGGCCACACACTGGCGCGCATCCTCAAAGAGGCCTGCAGCAAGCAGATCATGCCCCATAGCGATCCATGCTTTTTCAGGAACCTCCTGGTACAGGTTCTGATAGAGTGTCACCAGAGACAATTTTATTTGATCAGCCCCTTTGTGGAACACCGGTTTGCCGTGCCCCGGGAAAAGGTGACGCACGGGAAGCTTCAACAGCTTGCGCAATCCGTGCACGGTGTCTTCCAGCCGTCCGCCACACACCTCGTCCGGTTTAGACAATATACCCGAAAGCTTTTCTTTTTGCGGCAAGACCGTGTCACCGGAAAAGAGCGCACCGGAAGACTGGTCAAAAAAACAAAGATCACCAGCGGTATGGCCGGGAGTATGCAAGACCTTGAGGGCAGGAGAGCCTTCAATCCGATCGCCGTCGTAAAGAAGACTTATTTTCTTTTCGCTATCCAGTGCGTCAAAAAACTTGGGAAAAGGCTCGCGTAGCAGTCGTAGATGTTCTCTGGACAATGGGTGTATGTAGACGTCGGGGCTTACCAGTTGGTATATTTCCTCTATACCTCCCACATGATCAAAATGGCTGTGTGTGAATATGATTCGCTCCAGTCGGTCAATGGAGCCCAAGTCCTGAAGTTCATCAACGAGCCCGTACATATTGCCGGCGTCGATCAAAGTGCGCCCTTCTTCCAGGACATAAACCCCCGAGCATGCTCCGGCATCCTGCACCCAATACATACCCTTGAGCAATTGATCTTCCTCTGCCAGGACTTTCATCCGACTCCTTTCCATTCTTCCAAGATTAAGTGAGTGACGCACTATATAACTTATGCATATCAAAGACAACAATCGCTGATATCAGCCCCTCAGCGGCAAGCACCATGAGTAGAAATGAAGCACCAAAGCTGCCTCGTCCACTACGCATGCACAAGCTGAGGAGCAAAACAGGAAAAGCTTGAATGCAGCCTGATTTCCGATTACGATTGAAGCTCGAATGGCTGTGCAAGTACCTAAGCTCACTCTGCAAGAAATTTTTCAGCTCGTTTAAAGCTCATGTATCGACAGGACGGATGCGTATGTCACTCTCTCAGGAATCTTCTCAAAGCCCCGATAGAATTATCACGCTGGTGGAAATGCTGCGTCGAAATGCTCAGGTTTTCCCGAACCAAACTGCAATCGTTTTTAAGGAAATGAGAATCTCCTATCGGGCATTATATGAAAGCAGTTATGCGCTGGCAGATTATCTGCTGACATTGGGCCTGAAAAAGGGAGAGAGGGTGGGGTACCTGTTGGAGAAGTCACCTGAGGCAATCATTTCTTTTCTCGGGGTGGCAACCGCAGGAGGTGTTGTATTTCCACTCGATTATTTCCAGCCGTCATCTCAGCTACAATACATCATGGACCTGACCCGCCCGTTCACGATTATCATGGACGAAAAATTCGGCCCATTACTCAGTGAAATTCGCTTGCCGTTTCCGGCGGACAGGATAATCACTGTAAACAGCGAGTCGTCTGAAAAACGAGCTCATCACCTGGAGCAGATCCTGGCTAAGGGGCCAACCCTAACGGCGAATGTGTCAGTTCATGCGAACGACGTTGTTTATCTGAATTTCACATCAGGAAGCACCGGTGTACCCAAGGGAGCCGTCACTACCCACGCTCATATCTACTGGAATACCCGATCGGCGGTAGAAAGCTTGAAGCTGGTTCAAGATGATATTCATCTTTGTATGTTTCCCGTTTTTGTGCATCCCCACGAACTTTTTGCCCGGGCACTTTATTTGGGTGGAACCATCGTTTTGCTGGAAAGCATCTACCCGAAATCAATAATCAAAGCATTAGCAGAGCACAATGTGACATGTATGATGGCGATTGCCTCCATTTACGAGACTCTGATCCGTCATCACGAGATCTCCCCTTTCGAACTGCCATCTCTGAGGATTCCGGAAAGCGGGGGCATGCACACCAACCCCACGCTGGCCGAGAAATTTGAAACCATTATAGGCGTCCCGATCATACCGGTCTGGGGGAGTACGGAGACCTGTGGGATTGCCCTTGCAAATCCCTTGAATCGAGACCACCAGCGAGGCTCGACGGGAAGGCCGTGCCGTTACTATGAAGTGAAAGTGGCCGACGAAAATGGTGCGGAACTGCCTCTCGGGGAGCTTGGCGAAATGTGGATCCGAGGACCTGCCGTCTGCACCAGCTATTACAATAATCCGCAAGAGACAATGAAGAATATGAAGGATGGCTGGTTTTGCACTGGTGATATGGTGAGAACGGACTCAGAAGGTCATTTCTATTTCGTTGACAGAAAGGCGAGAATGATGAAGGTGGCGGGCATGAAAGTCTACCCTTCCGAGATCGAGCAGGTGCTCATATCACATCCTGACATCACTGAGGCAAGTGTAGTCAAGATTCAGGATCGCCTGCACGGGGAGATTCCAAGAGCTATCGTCGTCGTCCGAAATGGTCTGGCGATAGACAAAAATCTTATTCGCAAATATTGTGAAGAAAAGCTGCCCAAGTACAAAGTTCCCAGATTAATAGAGCTCGTAGATCAGCTGCCGAAATCGCCAGGCGGAAAAGTTCTTTGGAAGAATCTGTGATATGAAATCTGAAGCCGTTGTAGTACACGCCGATATGGAGCCCTTGCCGGGTATTGCCAACCCCGGCCCTCACCAGCTTTATCGCAATCCGCGCCTGGCGGTTGAAGAACGTCAGCTCGGTGATTTGGATCCTGATGAAATCCGAGTACAGATGCTTTATGCGGGTATCTGCGGGACCGATGTGCATTTGGTGGAAACGAACCCGGAAAACGGATATATCCGCTGCTCGGCACCTGCCGTTATCCCAAATGAAGGCCGCGTGATAGGCCATGAGGGAGTAGGAAAGGTTCTGGCAACAGGGTCGCACGTTCGTCACGTGAGGCCTGGGAGCTACGTCACGTTTGAGTCCATCATTGTGTGCCACTATTGTGACGTTTGTCGAAGAGGGCAGTTCAATCAATGCCGTCAAGCATTGCTACTTGGCCTGGAAAAAGACGGGCTGTTTGGCACTGTTGTTGATGTACCCTCTATGCTGGCTCATGATGTTACGCCTATGGCGACAACCGATGGAAATCTGCGCGCGGCTGCTTGTATCGAGCCGGCGGGAGTAGCTTATGTAGCATGCCAGAACACTCAGGTGGGTGGAGGCGATACGGTGGTCATCTTTGGCGCGGGTCCCATTGGAGTTTTTTGTGCCATGCTGAGCAAAATTGTATTCGGTGCCTCCAGCGTGCATGTAGTGGAGCCTGTTTCATATCGCCGTCAGCTAGCCCGGCAATGGTGCGATCGTACTTATGATGTTCAAGAGTTTTTCGACAATATGCCGGCATCCATTGACGTAATGATTGAAGCGTCAGGCCAGTTGGGCAACGTCGCTGGGATATTCAGGCGCCTGAACGCCAACGGACGCGTTGCCCTGCTAGCCCGTAGCGGAATGCCGCTGGTGTTGGACGCAGTCGACCACATGATCACCAATGCAATCACTTTAATAGGATCCAGAGGCCATTTGTGCGGTGCTTTTGCCAAGATCCTTAGGCTTCACGAGAATGGCCGGATACCTTTGGGTGAAGTCATAACAGAGGTTTTAGAAGGCCCGGAGGAATTGGCTGCGATTTTGCGATCTCCCCAGCGCATCCTGACTGGAAACTGCAAGGTGCTGGTGCGCCTTTGTTGAAAGGCAGTTCAAGCACAGGTCGTCACTCGATTTGAAACAAACGCTTCGTCACTGAGCAATGACCGTGGCATTGCGCTTGCCGGTGATGGTGTCCACAGCGTCACCGCCAAGAACAATGCTTCTCCCAAGACTGGCGAAAGGCGTGATTATGTTATTCAATCTGGTCATGAATTTCTCCACGCTTGCTATCTTAGACGGAGGGACATAAAGGATATCGCCGCTGCGCAAGCTCACATTCTGATAAGAATTGGGAGCTTTCTGCATGTCATCCATATCGAGGCTTATCGAGGATACCCGGATTACCTTTTCTTCGCTTCTCGCCAACAGCACCGCACTGGTATTGGATTCACGCGTGAAGCCGCCGGCTTTGACGATTGCCTGCAGAGCGGAAGTCTTCCGGTCCAGAACGAAGGCGCCAGGCATTTTGACCTCACCCAGAACATAAACCTCCTGCCCCTTCAAGCTCAAAATATTTATATCGACCTGGGGATCCACGACGTATTTGGAGAGACGAGTCGTCAACTGCTCCTGCAACTGCGGGATAGTCAGGCCGGATGCCTTCAGTTGACCTATCAGCGGATAATGAAGGTAGCCGGAAGGATCGATTGAAACATTTCTCTTCAGATCCTCTTGCCTCCAGACACTTATACTGATTTCATCCCCTTCGGCCAGGGTGAAGGGAGCTGACACGGACTCAGCCGCCATTGCATCGGGAATATAAGTAATCTCCTGCGTTACCGGCTTCTTATTGCCGCCACAAGAAGTCGCCAGGAGCAGCAAGATAAGGCTGCAGACCAAATGGAGCTTCATCATCGCTGTTACCGTTTGATCGAGTTAATATGCTCAAGAGGGGCCTGGAACCGCCGGCCCCTTCCAATGGCCCGGCGACTCTTACTCTCACAATGCCCAAGTGAATTCTGCCTGTCAAATGGTTTCTTCCAACCTCCCCGTTGAGTGAATCGCGACTTTGATGAAGCTCGAAAGGATTGCACCTGATAAACAATACTAACAAATGATCAATTGTTTTTCCTAGACACCAAACTCTGTTCTGCTGTATTTTTTCACCTCATCATTTTTCGCGAAATGTGAAAAGCCGTCAATCGTCCTCTCTTTTCGTTGAAACTGAAACTCGTGCGGATTTAGGTGAACATGGAAGTCAGGCTGCTCTGGGAAATTCTAAGAGACCGGTACAAGGCGCTGTCACTGGTAACCGCTGGTTTTGTCTTTTTTGCGGTTCTTTTGCTGATCCTGGCTCCCACCATATATGAATCCACAGCCCATATTATGGTTAAGAAAGCCGATGAGTACACCTCCTTTGTAAAAGAGCTCCCTCAAAGCTTTGGAACGTTGTCCTACATTGACACCGATAACCTGCTTGGCTCGATTGATCTGTTCCTCAGAAACGAGGTATTGGTCAGTCAGGTGATGCGTAAATGTAATCTCCACGATGTAGTCAGCTTCCCGCCCAATAAGTTCTCCGATCCCGGTTTGATCAGCATTTTGTTCCGTAAAAGAGGAGTGGGGATCGAATCCGAAAAAGATACGGAGGTATTTTCCATCAAAGGATTATCCCCTGATATAAAGGAAGCACAGAAAATCGCTAATACCTTTTTAGAGCAATTCCTGCAATATTATGCCGAGCAAAAAAGAAAAGAGATAGAAAAAGCGAAGTCGAGTTATGTGCAAAAAGCAGCCGAAATGCGCACCGCTCTCCTCAAGATCGAACAGGAAGAGCTGGAATATCGTACAAAACGTAATGTTATCGATTTTGACCTGCAGAAGCAAAAATTGATCGATAGACTGAAGGAGTTGAATGCAAGCAGAGATGAATTAAAGACGGATTTGGCCTCTCTTACTGAAAGCTATAATGAATTAAAAGAGGTTATCGCTCGGAATTCCGAATATCATAAGGTAAGTGAATCAATATCTAAAAACGATTTAATTCAATACTACAAGCAGGAGATAGCTCAACAGGAAGGACAACTTGAAGCCAAAAAGCTCGAACTGACTGCCGAGCATCCCGAGATTCGCACGATTGAGAAAAAAATAGCCGCGCTCAGAAACCTGATGAACAAGGAAAAAGAAAAAATATTTTCAAGCACTTTAATGTCGCGAAACACTTACTATGATACGCTCATTCAAAAACGGGAAGACCACTCGATTGAAGTAATAAAGCTGCAGGGCGGCATCGAGGCCAATGAGAACCAGGCTCAAGCGGTAACGGAGCAGTTGAAAA
>JAVEVM010000101.1:0-7717 GCA_034005055.1 Desulforhabdus sp.
CGCTGCACTGCGGGGATGCCGACAAAGCCGGTCAGGCCGTAGGGCGCCGTGTTGTTATTGGATCCATCATGAATCTCCCCCAACGGCCCGAACTCGCTGAAACCCTCACCCGAAAAACTCGCGCGCCGCCAGAAAGGGTCTTCGAAAAAAGCATAGAACTTGGCCTGACCTGCCATCCAGGTACCGATCCTCAACATCGCTTGGGTCAGCTCGTGCGACAGCTCAGGTTCGAAGAGAATGGTGGCGGCCGCGAGACGAGGCGGCATAGCAAGAATTACTTTATCGGCAATGAATGATGCACGGGGCTCTTTCTCCAGATCACCGACGGCGACCCGCGCGCCGATGGGTAATCTTTCGACCCTGCAGACCGGGTGATTGAATTTTATTGTGTTTTCAGGGAATTCCTCACAAAGCTTTGTGATCAGCCCTATCATGCCTCCGGACAACCGCCAGGATTGGGGCTCCATTGGATAAGATCTGATGGTCCGCACGATGCCGGTTTGATTTTGAATACGTCCAAGTCCCTCCTCAAACTGGGGATAGCCGTGGAGACTCATTGCCTCGATGAGATTGGAGACTTTGTGGTGAATGGAGGGCCAGTACCAGGAGGGTCCAAGATCGGCAAAAAAACCTCGATGTTCCGGGCTCAGTATCCTACCCCCCAGGCGGTCGCGAGCCTCAAGAATAACAAAGGATCTATTTTTTTGGTATAGAAGGCGGGCGGCATAAATTCCGCTGAGTCCCCCTCCGATGATCAGTGTCTCTACCGCTTGCATACGCATGCCATTAGCCGGACACGATCTTAGATGATTTTCGTTTTGCACGTTAACCTGCATTATTATTGCCTCTGGCCTCGCCGGGCCCAAAACGAGCCGTGCTGGCATTTTCGCCGCCGATTGACCTGGAGGCTCTGGAATAAGAGCAATCCCGCATAGCCTCTCTATGTAATGTGCATCATCCGAATGGCGTCCAGCAGGCAGACCTCGATACAGTCCCAGCATCCCATACACATGTCTTGGAAAATTACCGGTGGCTCGAAAACACCGTCGATCTGCTTCATTACCCTATGAGTGCAGGCAAGTACGGAAGCGCACTCCCCCTTTTCGGGGTTGCATTCTTTCGGATTGCACTTTTCGTAATCCACCATTGCAAATGTCTTTTTTGACTGCACATTCATTTTTATGATGAGCCTTCCCACCTACCGGCACTTCGCAGGAGCCCAGCACATCACCTGGATGTCATGCTGCCCCCGATGATCGGCTGTGAACCGGTATCAATAGTTGGCGGCCGCTCAAGATACCAATGGTGGCGTAGTGCTTAACTCCTGTCTAGTTTCCTGGGGGAAGATCGGCCCTCATTTTCTGCATGGCCTGCTCTGCAGCAATGGTGATTGGTTCAGCGCTGGGCTCAGATGAGCAATCAGGGTTTCCCGCGCACATGAGTACGGTCAGGTCGGGAATCGTCTTCTCTCCGATGATCAGGGCGTTTATGGTATCGATCTCCTTTGCCGGGGCAATGTCATCACTGATGATCTGTCCACCGATCAACTTCTCGGTCTCCCTGTCGAAGACCAGTTTCAAAGTCCAGGCCTTCTTGCCAGGGATCATGTTGTGCTTGCTCCGCGAGTCGACGGTTGCGCACACGGTACGCAGGCCTTCTCTACCTGCCTGCTGCTCGGTCAGGCCAGTGGCTGCAATGTACTTGTCAAACAACCTTACGACGCTGTTTCCGAGCACTCCCGGGAAGGGTATGCTGTGTCCCGCCAGCCTTTTCGCGATAAGGCGACCCTGGATGACCGCGGGCCCTCGCAACTGGATGGGTACGGGCTTTTTGGTAACGAAGTGGATGTTCTCTATGCAGTCGCCCGCGGCCAGAATGTCGGGATCGGAAGTCTCCAGGAACTGATTGACCTTTATGCCGAACCTGCCAAGCTCCAGGCCCATCTGTTCGGCCAATTCCAGGTTTGGCCTCACTCCCACGTTCATGAAAACCGTGTCTGCGGCAACACTTTCACCGGAGGACAGCTGCACCCCCGTAACCCTTCCATTCTCACCGAGGATCTTCGTTACCTTCTGGCCCATCCGGAACTTCAGGCCTTTATCGGTCAGGTACTCCTGGATACGGACACCAAGCTCCCGATCGATCATGAGGGGCAGAGGGTATTCCAGGAGCTCGATGATGTTTGCCTCGTACCTACCCGGAGCATTTTCCATAAGAAGCGTGGCTTGTTCCATGCTGATGAAGCCCGCTCCAATGAAGACCGGTTTGCGGGAGTCTCTTTCCTGCAAGAATTTTCTTATGTCTCCGGCGTCATCCAGTCGCCGCAAGCAGAATACCCCTTTCAAGTCAGTGCCTTCGATCGGGGGAATAAGAGGCCTCGATCCCAAGCCCAGAACCAGTTTGTCATAAGGAATCGAGCTGCCCCCGGTCAGGCCGACCTCCTTGTTTTTTCGATCAACTCTCTCCACCCTGTCTATAATTGAGTGAATACCTGCGTCCTGGAACATCTTGTCGGGATTGACGATGGATTCTCCAGTGACCAGACCGGCCACCACATGTGGAAGCGCTCATCTGACAATGAAAGTATTCTCATCCCGGATAATGGTCACATCCACATCGGGCATGAGCTTCCTGGAGAGCATCGCCGCGGGACCGCCCACCCCGCCGCACCCAACGATCACCAGCTTATCGCCCTTTTGCATGCTTACCTCCTTAATTGACTTGTTTGCATTATTTATTGAAAGATTATCCAGTTTGCCGGTCAAAAGCCACTTCGAGGGCAGGGTGAATGCATTGATTCTTGCCTGCCCCAAGCTTTACCTTAAACAGCTTCTGCACTGCTCGTGCCAACATGTTGAGTTTTCTGTTGTTTTGCGTAGTTGTTGCTGCTCATTTTGATCGAACAGAACCATATCTCGACTGGCTCGGCCCTCGATCAACTGACACTTATGCCGAACAGTTCCAAACTCATCAAAGGACGTCTATCTCCGCAACCACTTCCGTCCGCAGCCCGTCCCGTCCCAATTCAGGACGCGGTAGCCCCTGCCGATTGGAAAGGATGTATTGGGGGACATTTTTCACCCACTATTCGAAAAAATAGGTGCACATAGTTCCTTGCAATCATTCGATCGCTATGCGACGCTGCAGATTGTTTCTTCCTGATACTCTTAACCTGGCCGGTAAAACCGTGCGCCATTTGGTACATGTATCTGGCACGGGAATTGCCCGCTATCCGCATTCAAGCTTAGAGAGGAAAAGCGACTCTCCATGAAAACATATCTCGATTGCATACCTTGCTTGATTCGCCAAGCCCTGCATGCGGCCAGGATGGTGTCGACAGATCCCGCGCTTCATACCTCGGTCGTTCGGCAGGTGTTGCGCTGGGCAGGCGACATGGATCTGCGGCAACCGCCTCCAGTAATGGCCCAACGCATTCACCGACGGCTCCGAACGATTTGCCTCAATGATGACCCTTACCGGTTGGCGAAGCAACATCAGAACCGAATGGCTTTGAGCCTACTGTCCGAGCTCGAAGCGAAGCTCGTAGCCGCGTTCGATCGCTTGGAAATGGCGGTGCGGCTGGCCATTGCAGGGAATGTGATCGATTTGGGCATCAATGGCAGCGTAACCGAAGCGGAATTGCGCCAATCCGTCAGCCGGGTGCTGGACGAATCGTTTGTGGGAGATCTGGAGAAATTTCGAAAAGCGGTCTCCAAAGCTCGAAGCATTCTCTATCTAGCGGACAACGCCGGAGAAATCGTCTTTGACAGGCTGCTCGTCGAACAGCTCGGCAACGAGCGGGTCACCCTGGCAGTGCGCGGCTTTCCCATCCTCAATGATGCCACAAGCGAGGACGCACGGGCGGCGGGACTCCATGAGATCGTCGAGATCATCGACAACGGTTCGGACGCACCTGGCACACTGCTCGAACAGTGCAGTGCAGAGTTTGTTCGGCGTTTCAACCAGGCTGATCTGATCGTTGCCAAGGGACAGGGCAATTTCGAGACGCTCAGCGATGAACCACGAAACATTTTCTTCCTGTTCAAAGTGAAATGTCCAGTTATAGCCAATCATACCGGCCTGCCGCTTGGAACCCACGTGCTCGGGCACGGCAGTTTTTTGCCGTGTTCCCCTTAAGCGGTTTGCAGGCTTCGATCCATCGACTAGAGCCGTTTGGATTGTTCAATTACATTCATGCCTTCTTCCTGGTTGCGGACATTATGCTCGCAGTGAAACAGATACGTGATCATCGAACGGGGCATAGGGCCGGCGCTGTTCGAGGTATCGCTCGATTCCGGCTTGCGAAGTTCTTCACCCCCCCTCGGAGCTCATCGCCATCGAAAGCCGTATCGAAGGCACTCGGAGTGTAAGCTCCAAGACCTCTTGTGACGTCCGCCCGGCATCGAGCAACTCTCCGGCGTTGTTCTTTGACGTGTCTTCCGCTGCCGTGGTGAAAAAACTCCTTGACGCGTGGACAGTTTCCCTATACAAAACAGACCGGTCGGTATTTTGTGCGCAAGAAAAGCAACATCCAGTAATGGGAGAAGCAATGTTCACCAAAGGCCTTCGCACTCGCCAGGAAATCATCGAGGCGTCTCTCCAGCTCTTTTCCGTCAAGGGCTACTACAATACTTCGATCTCCGACATCCTCCAGGCTACCGGCTTGACCAAGGGAGGACTCTACGGCCACTTCGGAAGCAAAGAGGAAATCTGGGATGCGGCCTACGAGCGTTCCGTGCAGATCTGGCAAGGAATCGTATTCGAGGGAGCTCGGGAGATCTCTCACCCTATCGAGCGGATCATGCACGCTTTGGAGAATGACCTTCGCAACTACATCGGAGGCGAGGTCTTCCGGGGTGGCTGTTTCTTCTTCAACATGCTCGTCGAGCTTACCGGCCAGTCGGAGCGGATGGCACGTCGCATCCTGGGCGGCTATCGAGCCTTCTCGAACCTCCTCGCTTCCTGGATCGAGGAAGCCCGCGAGACTGGAATCCTGAGGGCCGACGTGGACTCTCGAGAGGTGGCCGACTTCATCCTGACAGCCATAAACGGCGCCGCAGTGCTCTACGCGGCAAGTCGAGAGCCGACGATTTTGGAAGTAACGATTCACCAGCTCGGCATCCACCTGGACTGTCTGAAATGCTAGAAACCCTGACCGCCAGCAGAGCAAGGAATGATTCATGACAAAGGAGGCGATCCGCTAATACGCCCTGAGTCTGGGAGTAGACTGCGCGGAAATCGCATCCGCCGCGGACTACCGAAGCTCGCCGTCACCGAAGCTTCTGGATGCGTGCGATTGGCATTCCCGGACAAAAGATAACTGGAAAGCTCAGAGGAAATTTCGCGTCCACTAACAATGCAAGGAGAGCTTAAATGACTCAGACGGTATACCGAGAGTTGCTTGAAGTGATGAAGAACCGAGGAGGCCCCTACGCGGGTTTGGACATACCCGAGTTTTTCGCGCTGGTAAAAAAGCTGTTCGATCCCGAAGAGGCCGAAATCAACAATGCCCTGCCGCGAAAGCCGGCCACTGTTGAAGAGATCGCCGCCAGGACCGGCCAAAGGCCTGAGGAGGTCTCAATGATCCTCGAACGAATGGCCGCCAAGGGATTGTGCGGGGCTTTCAGGACCTCAGGTGGCGTGCTCTACCGTGGATTACCTTTCATGCCGGGTATCTTCGAGTTCATGTTCATCGGCGGCAGGGAAACCGAACGGGAAAAGACAATCGCCCGCTTGATCGAAACTTACAAGAAGGCCTATTCGGAAGTCAGAGGCGTTGAAAAGATTGCCTATCCTGTTACGCGGGTCATTCCCGTTGCCCGGACGATCAAGGCCGGTAATACCATCCACACATACGATCAGGTCATGACTTACATCGACAAATACGACTCCATTAGCGTGGGAGCCTGCTACTGCCGTCAAGCCGCAAGGCTTCGCGACGAGGAGCTCCATGGAATGCCCGTCGGAGTTTGCATGTGGTTCGGTGATATTGCAGAAAACCTCACCGAGCGGTTGGGGGGAAGGCGGGTAAGCAAGGAAGAAGCGAGAGAAATCTTGAGCCGCTGCGAGGAAGCCGGTCTCATCCACATGAGCCGCAACACGACCGATGAAATCGACTTCATGTGCAACTGCGATCGGTGGCACTGTGAGGTGGTCGGTCAGGTTTTAAAGCAACCAAGGCCCGGCCTGGTTTTCAATTCGGGGTTCGAGCCCTCATTTGATGCCGAGCGCTGCGCTGCTTGCGAAACATGCATCGAACGGTGTCCGCCGGAAGCACTGATGATGAGTGAAACAAATGTGCCTGTGCTCAATATGGATCGATGCTTCGGGTGCGGAGTGTGTGCGACGGGGTGCCCGGAGGGCGCAATTGCAATGGGAAATAAGCCAGGGTTTCCTATTCCCCCAAAAACAGTGAAGGAGCTGGTGAGTGCATTGAAAAGCAGCTCCTAGGGGCAGCATGGCTTCATCCATTGCCGGGATCGTTGCTACCCTGGCCGATACCGCCTGTGGCTGGAATAGCATTGAGCAGGAAGGGTGATGCGCCGGTAGCGGCGGTGCTCACCGTAGAGTACAAGAGAAACCTGCTCTACCTGCCGTAGGGGAATCATTGCATGTGGAAAGGTGACCAAACCGGGACGCACCCTCACGGTGTGCTCAGGAGATGTAATTGAATTCAAGGATGGAGAGAAAAAGATGGTAGCTCTTGTCATGGTGAGGTCTTTTCAGGCTTGGTTTTAGCCTCGGACGACAGTCAGAAGCTCATTTGTCGCTTTTCGTAGACTTCCACCGGTGCATAGCCGAATACGGCGTTCAGATGATGCAGAAAGGCGTGCCCACCCTCCTTTCGCCACAGCCGATTGATGGAATCGTTGATTTTTATGTAAAGTGCCTGCAGCTCCCCGATCGAGGAAGGATAACAGTCGTTCGTTGCATCGGCTGCCGCAAGCTCGATCAAGCTGAGCCATGTCTGACTGACACCCATGATGAAATAGGGCCAGGACTTCTGCAAATTCGTCGACCAGTGACGGTCGCTGGTATCCTCGGTGCGGGGCTTACTAAAGCGTTCAATATCGTCATAGCTGTCCCCTGTTACGGCACCGGCTCTCTTCAACTTCTGCAGGGTTTTGTCGGATTTGATGTCGGCATAGATTTTTCTAGCAGCCACGGGAGAGGAGTAAAAAAGAAAGCTAAACTGATGGCCCGCTTGATCTCGGCTGGCTCTGCGATGAAACCTCCAGAGCACAAGATGGTTTTTGTGCAGCTGCAGCACAGGCGAAACAACCCGATGCGCCAGCAGCGAGTCCATGTACCATAAAGGCTCAGTCCCGTCAGGCCAATGAAGCTTAAAACGTACCGCCCACCACCCCTGTTGGGGTTTTTCCCTCACGCTCACAGCTTCCCAAGGAGGTTGGCCGGCACCGGTTTTTCGGCCGACAGAAGCGCAGCCAAACAAGACTGACGGGACCAGCATTACAACTAACAATCCGCACAGCAGAGCCGATGAGCGGGATTTTTCAGGCGCCCACCGACCGACGTCGCAAATCTTTAGAACTGAGCCCATCAATTCAGGCACCCTTTGAGAGCACTCATCCTGCTCGTCAAAATTGAGGATTTGATGCCGGCTTACAACGATTCAAAACGAGCCTGAAAGAAGCGCAGGAACTTGGGCTCATAGACCATGCTCAGTCCTGTAGCCCGGTCCGCGTTCCACCAGACT
>JAVEVM010000102.1:0-7713 GCA_034005055.1 Desulforhabdus sp.
CTCTTCCGATCTTCGACCCTGCTCGGCGCCATGTGTGCCTCCACTACATCATCCACCAGAGCGACCGGAGCCAGAGCGCAACAGCCCACACAGGCGACCCGCTCGATACTGAATTCCCGATCGGGGGTTGTTTCGCCGTCTTTAATGCCCAGCTTACGCTCGAAATTCTCCAGGATAATGTCGCCGCCAACCACATGGCAGGCCGTTCCAAGACACACTTTGATCTGGTGTTTCCCCGGCGGATGAAAACGGAACTGATTATAGAAGCTGGCGACCCCGTAGACTTCGCTTGCAGAGATGTTCAGGTGCTGCGCTACTGCTTGCATCGCATGTTGGGACAGGTAGCCGTGCTGTTGTTGAGTCGCCTGGAGAATGGGAATTAGATTTTTCCTGTGACTTTCATGGCTTGAGAGTATGGGGCCCATATCTTCGAGGATTATCTCCTCCACCAGGGACCAAGGATCGGCTCTTGAGTGATTCATTTTCATGATCAGTCTCCCACCTTATTCCACAATTGAGACGCACGTCTGCTGAGCTCCGAGCATCGACAGCGCATCGTACGTTTGATAACTTCGATAAACCTGACATTTTGGGGAGGCAAGACCTGTGCCGTAATGGCAATTTAAGCTTGACATGCGCAAAAGTGATAGGAGCAATCTTGCTCGGAGGTGACAGAAGAGTTGAATGGGTACATTATGAACCCTAAAGTGATCCACGGAAGGAACATTCTGTCCCCATTCTTGCCAGCCTCTCAGCATTTTCGTTAACCATGATGCAGCAGGCCTGTTTGCACATAGTGGATCTCTTTGCGCAAAGAGTAATGACATAGAGGCGCTGATGTGAGAGAATTCGACCAGCATATCCGTTGGGATACTATAAATATGGCATGCTATGGGAAGGATCGGTTTTGGGAGATAAAGCGAATCAGTCGAATCGGCTATGAGAGCCTGGAGGTCGATGCCCAGAGGAACGGCAAATAGTAACTGAACCGTTTTTTTTGATGCCGGGGATTTTATCTTGGATTGTCAGCTGTACCGGCACAAGAGGCGGCCTCGGCCTGTACAGGACATTCACAACCAAGAAACAAGGATCGCTGGAAATGTGCGACTGTGCAGATGTTCGAGGCGGCGGTGCGAGCAGGAAGAATGCGCCATCCTTCATCTATGAAATACTCCACGGTAAATCCCGTTCTTTGCCAGGCAGGACCGACGCGCATGCTCAAAAGATCTGGAAGGGTATCTCGATCGACGAGCATATTCCCACAGAAGCACTGGACGAATTGGATAAAATGGAGGCAATTGAACTGCGGGCCTCATGCGAGGGATCCGGGCTGGATCACCCAACATTTCTCATTTTCCGGTTCAGAGGCGAAGAGGACCTTCAGAAAATAGCAAACTTCGTTGCAGGCATGAATGCCATCGAGGATATCAAATGTGGGGCTGAAAAAGGCAGGATGGGGTTGTTCCGAATCGGTGTAACAACCCCATTATGGTACCAAAAGGATCCCCGCAAGTTCGAGCGCTGGTGGCAGCAGCTGCCTACAAAGATTCGTGTCGTTTTGGCAGTTCTTGAGAGTCTCGCCACCGAGCTTCAAGAGAGCGTATGAGAACCGATTGCACTCGGCGCAATTCAACAGAGCAATAGAACGATCTGCGAGTGCCGAGGCGGTATCTACTCCCCCCGCGTCATCTGTGCCCCACACTTCGGACAGTGCCGTTCATAGCATGGCGTCCCCAATTGGTGCGGCGCCGTCGCTCCGCAGTTGGGGCACACACAGTTGCCACCGGGGCCTGCCGCAAAACGCCCGCCGCGGCCGCCGCCTCGACCTCTTCCCGTGCCCCGGCCCGTCCCGGGACCTTGTCCCCTTGGACCGGTACCATCTCCTCTCGGCATACAAACCACCTCCTTTCCTTCTTTCTTCTCTAGAATCAGTTGGAGTCTTTAATTCACTGTCAAGATTCATGCCGCGACCCCGGTTATTTGGAAATCAGCCATGAGGGATGGATTGAATCGTCTTCGCTTGAATTCAAAAATACCATTAGACACTGGTGACTTCGGCCCGGTTTTTGATACCGCTGAGAGATCATCATGACAAAGTCGGTTGGACTTTCACCGTTCCGAATGGATTCCAGAGCTGAGGAGGTCGGCACAATGCAATCTCAAACGAAAAACATTCTGATCGGTGTGGACGCTTCGGATTACACTTTTGAAGCGGTTCGCTATGTTGGCAAAGTTATGCCGGCCGAGAAAACCAGGATCAAGCTTCTCCATGTCATGAATCCAATGCCGGACAGTTTTTACGACCTGGGACTGCTGCCGGCATTCAGGCACGAGGAAATGGGTCTTCGAGCATGGGAGGCCCAACAAAGAAATATCATGGAAGCTTTTATGGATCGCGCCTGGCAGTTGCTTGTCAGTATGGGCTATTCATCAGAGAAGATCTCGGCAACCATACGCAAGCGGGAGGCTGGTGTTGCTCGAGACATTGCCGCGGAGGCCCGACGAGGCTACGATGCGCTGGTGGTTGGCCGCAAAGGAACGAGCGCGCTTGAAGAGCTGGTTCTTGGAAGCATTGCCAACAAGCTCGTGAGCTACCTGGCCCAGCCTCCGACTTGGATCGTCGGCGGCCATCCGAGTCCGCACAAGATACTGATCGCCATGGACAGTTCGGAATATGCCAGAAGGGCTCTCGAATACATCTTCGAGCTTTTTGGCCGCGATCATCCCGAATTGATGCTGCTGCATGTCACGAGAGGTCAGGATCTTACTCGGCCAAGTCTTGCAGGAGACTTCTTAACAGCAAACTGGCTCAATAAAGTTAGAGAAGAGTTCAAGAAAGCCGAACAGGTGATGCACCTGATATTCGCAGATTGCGTCAGCTATTTGGAGCAACACGGAGCGGATAGCGCCCGGATCAGAACAAAAATCATTCCCGGGGTCTACAGCCGGGCAGCAGCAATCTATGGTGAAGCTGTAGAAGGCGGCTACGGGACTATCGTCGTCGGGCGCCGGGGTCTTTCCCGCGTCGATGAGTTCTTGATGGGCCGAGTTAGCAACAAGGTCCTGCAACTGTCAGAGGGAAAGGCCGTTTGGATAGTCCAATGAACAACTGGCAACCGATAATTCGTCCTGTGCAAACGGGATGCCGGTCAGATCCGACAGGGGTGATCAGATCGCCCCTGTCGGCCTTTTTCGGCCCCGAAATGGAGAGACTGTTATTTCCATTTGCTGCGGATGACCTGCTAACTCTTCTTATCTTTTTTCATCTTCATTTGTTGTTTCTTCTTCTGAATCATTAGAGTATCGGCGTACATATCATCGAAAGAGGCCTTCATAACAGCATCGAAGTTGGCGGGCTTGCCTCCGTATTTCGACATGAAGCTGTCGGCTTCCGCTCTGCTTTCAAACGCCCACTTTGCCCTTGCCGTCATTACCCCCGGAAGATCGCCACCAATAATCCAATAAGCCTTTTCGGCGTCGATCTGCTTCTTTGTGTTGTAGTCGCCAACGGTGATTTTCTTGACCGGCTTATCCGTGTGCAGGGCCATATCGATCGCGGCGCAATGCACCGAGCATAAGCCACACTCTGTTCCATCCTCGTGCTCGATGATCACCCACGAGTGCCCGTAGTCCGCACGCTCCATTCCGCAATACTGACAGCGTTCATCCGCCGCAAACACGTTGATGCACAGAAACAAAAATGAAGTAATCGAAACCATAACGAAAAAAATTGAAGTTCTGAAACGATGCAGTTTCATAGCACTCTCCTTTTGTGAGGTTTAGGACATTATTACGCAAGCCACTGAGCCTGACATTGAGGAACACGAAATTACCGGGGACCGGTATGTGTTCCCACGCAGACGCGTGGAAACGAGGTGTTTAACGAGCCGCTGGTATTTTCTGAATCCCTTCGTTTGCAGGATACAATTTTTCTCACTGTGAGGAGCCTATTCATGCATTTGCGGCGGCAGTGCCGACTGTTCCTGCACGCCCGATCAGCCGTTCGGCGATGCCTTTAAACAATTCTCCCGTTTCAGTTTCGGGAGAATCGACCATGAGCGGCACACCTCTGTCACCTCCTTTGCGTAGCTCTATGTCAATGGGAATCGATCCAAGCAGTGGGATACCCATCCGCCGGCTGATGCTCTCTCCCCCACCCGTCCCAAAAATTTCAATCTTTTGACTGGAGTGACCGCACATGAAATAGGACATGTTTTCCACAATGCCGGCGACCTTTATGTTCATCTCCCGAAACATGCCGATTGCCTTACGAACATCGGCCAGGGCAACTTCTTGAGGGGTGGTCACCACAACCACCGAAACGCTGGGGATGGACTGTGCTATGGTGATGGACGGATCTCCCGTACCGGGCGGAAGGTCGACCACAAGGTAGTCGAGCTCGCCCCACATGACCTCATCGAGCAGTTGCTTCAGCGTCTTTGCCACCAAAGGACCGCGCCATATGAGCGGTTGAGAACCCTCCGTCAAGAAGCCAATGGAGATGATCTTCAGCCCGTATTTCTCGAGTGGCAGCATCATCCCCGACTCTGCGCGCGGGCGCTCGGAGAGGTCGAGCATAGTTGGAATGCTCGGACCGTAAAGATCGGCGTCGAGCAGGCCTACGTCGAAGCCTTGCCTGCTCAGAGCCAGAGCAAGATTAATCGCAACCGTCGTCTTTCCCACACCGCCCTTGCCGCTGCCGACCGCAATGAAACGACGGACTTTATCGATTCCTTTCAGGGGATGTTTGACAAAAAGCCGGTCAAGTTCTTCCTTCTTCATCACGGTCAGCTGAACATCCACCGAAGCAACGCCGCGGACTCGTTTAACCGCTTCTTTGACATCCTCCACAATTTTCTTCTTCATGGGACAGCCAAGCGTGGTGAGAGCCAGCACAATGCGGACCTTGTCCGCCTCGATCTGAACGTCTTTTACCATCTGCAGTTCAACGACGTTCTTTTTCAGCCCGGGGTCCTGTACTCCTCTGAGGGCTTCCCTGACGTCTTGCTGAGTAATCATTGCTCTGCCTCTTTCAAAATTATCTATTGGTCCTTCTCAATTCCACCTTGACTCTATTTTGTGCGTTCGGACATTCCCAAATTTGCACATCGGGATTTTCGAAGAGCGGAAACGTTCCCCCGAATTGCAGTGTGCTGACCCAGTTGAAGACATTGTGGTACAAATAACCACAGAACTCTCCACACTTGTGCACTCCCAGCTCGAATTCATCACCGACTTTCATTCCAATGGTGCAGGGATTCTGCATTTCAATCACTTTGGCCACCACTTTGCTTCCAATTTCGGGATACGTCACAGCCATTTTTTCTTCTCCTCTCGTCTGATAAATGATCACACAACAAAAACAACAGCACGATTCTATGGATGCTCAGTGCCGCAGGGAGGTTTCCCGCAGCGCTCGTCGCGCCCGCAGCAGGTTCTCCCCATTGCTCCAGGGAGCATTGACCACCCCGCTGCTCTCTTCGAGCACGGTTGGAGCCTTTAAGAACAAAACCGGCACCACCACTAACCAGCCGGTGCATTCCCCACGGCACTCCGGACATTCCGTGAGGGGTTCTTCGCTCATTGCCTGCTGACGCGAACCTCATTCCGCATGACTCGCATTCGTATTCGTAGGTCGGCGGTGGCAAAAAGCTTATGAAGCAACTCAAAGGCTGCCGAGCAGATGACACCGGATCTCTCTTCCAAGAGCAATCAGCTCGGGCCTGGACGGCAGAATTGTCATCAGTCGATCGATGTACCCCCTCTCCAGCACAGCCTTGCAGCTGGCCGGAAAATTCAGCGTGTGCAGCCAGCCCAGCAGCATCAATTTGAAATCGTTGAGCCAAGTCATTTCACCCATGTCAACGGGCTGATGCATGACGATTTTCTTATAGACAGCCTCCGAGTAGCGGTCGGGATTCGAATCGAGTCCCAATGAAACAACGCGGCTTGAAGGGGAGTCGGGCATTAGGTTGGCAATGACCGTAGGGATGATATCGAGCTTGTCCGCATCCCGGATAATGCGAGCCATCAGAGATTGAGACGAGGAGAGCTTGTCCGGAAGAGAAGCACGATTGTGTAAAAAGATAGCACCCAGCACCAACCTTCGATCTCCCGGCGTGAGGTTGCCCAGAATCAAGCCGCGATGCAGAACAGCGACGCCAAGGCGCGCATGATCCAAGGATTCGCGGTCGTTGAACGTTTTGTACTGGTGGTATTGGGGGAAGCGACCTATGTCGTGAAACAGGGCCGCGATATGAATCAAGTTGGTTAGCGGAAGGGGGGGGTCGAGGGAGGCGGTCAGAATTTGCGCCTCCCGCAGTACTCTCAGAGAATGCTCCTTTTTCAGCTCGATATTGGCGAGATCTTCGTCGGTTCCAACGTAGAATCCTTGAACGTAAGACTGAAAAAAGTCCAAATATTCGTCCAAGGCGTGCTCACCCATTACGCTATTCATGGACTCTTTCGTTTGAGCTGCGTTTGAAGCGATCACGAGCTCAGCAGTCAGGAATCGAAGCCGCGGGGAGCCCACCTGCAGCCGTTCATTAACTCGAGCAGGTGCGAAACCGATGAGGTGAGGGAGCGACGGGAGAGTTTTCACTCCCTCACCCACCTCTCCTTCCGATGGGAAACAGACGTCCAGCCCCTCGCTTTCCAGCCCGCCTGTCCGCTCTGAGCCCATCAGAAAGAAGAAACAGTCCTATTCCTCGCCCAGCTTCCGGATTTTGGGCAAAAAAACGGTAAAAACCGATCCCTTACCCAGCTCACTGGTAACCATCACTCTTCCGCCATGTCCCTCGATGATCGTCTTTACGATAGCAAGGCCCACACCATACCCTTCCTTTTTTCCGGCTCCCGTGCCCTTATGAAAGATATCGTAAATGTAAGGCAGATCCTTAGGGTCAATGCCTCGACCCTCATCCTTAACTTTGACCATCACTTCCTTTTCGCTTTCCTCAATGGAAATCGCCACCGTTGTGCTCTTTGGCGAAAACTTCAGGGCATTATCCAAAAGATTAGCGAATACTCGACGGAGCCGATTGGCATCCGCTTCAATAACCGGCAGGCTCGCGGCACTCTCGAACGTCAACTTGATCCCGATTGCAGCCGCCTTGGGCTCATAAGTATTAAAAAGCTCATAAAGCTCTTTATCTAAAAAAGTGGCGTCGAAGGTTAAATTCAATCTGCCCGTTTGCAGGCGGGAGAATTCAAGGAAATCCTTAACCAAAAACTCTAATTTCCCTGCTTCCTTGGTGATGATCTCAATGAACTTCCTCGGACCCTCTTGGTTGAGGTCATCGGTCTTCAGCAGCCGCAAGCCAAGGCCATGAATGCCGGTCAGAGAAGAATTCATGTCGTGGGCGAACATCGAGATTAAATTGGCCTTTTCCCGCTCCTGGGCTTTCTTTTTCGAAATATCCAGAAATGCCTCTACAGCACCGAGGAGCTTCCCGTCTTGATCAAAAAGACCGGCTGTGCTCATTTCCACGGTGATTGTTTCACCGTTGCTGTTTCGAACTGTCGTTTCGATGCAAATGCTGGGCTGCCGACGGCTGATGACGGTTCTCAGCGGGCAGTCGGTGTTGCACCGGCCCCCTTTCAGAACATCGCCACAGAAACAGCCGATTGCTTCCTGTTCCGAACGCCCGGTAATCTTCTCCGCCCAGGGATTGAACCGGGTGATCCTCAAATCAGGATCGACTGCAACGATGG
>JAVEVM010000103.1:0-7678 GCA_034005055.1 Desulforhabdus sp.
CCTGTTGGGGGCTCAGGTCTCTACCCCATTGGCCAAGGTGGATGCCGGTTAAAACTATCTCGCGGTAGCCGGAATCGAGATAACGGTAGAGCTGGGAATGAACCGGTTCGGCCGGCAGGCTCCTGCTCTTTCCGCGGCTGTAAGGCACTATGCAGTACGAGCAAAATGCATCGCAACCGTCCTGGACTTTTAGAAAAGCTCTGGCGCGGCCGGAATGCATTCTGGTTATGGGCATCGGCTTCAGCGCAGTTGCGCCCCTGGCATTTCCCACCGCTTTGCACGGCCCCGAAAAACTTCCCGTGACGCTCAGCCAATGCAATACATTCGGCTTCTCATTGGTGCCGATGATATGCGTGGCCAATTGCTCGTCGGCAATTCGATCCGATTCCACCTGAGCGTCGCAGCCGACCGCCATAACCAGCGCTTCCGGGTTTCTCCTGCGCGCCCGGCGAAGCAACTGCCTGGTTTGATAAGCAGCCTTGGAGGTCACGGCGCAGCTGTGGACGATATAAACGTCGGCACTGTCGCGAAACGAAGCGAGCCGGTGTCCCGCTTCTCGCAGGACCTCCAAAAAATACGACGACTCATACTGATTGACTTTACATCCGAGGGTCTCCAGGGCGATGGTTTGGCTCATTTGCGCTCTTTTCTGGTGATGGTTCCGCCCCCCAGAACAACGTCGCGGCTGTAGAAAACAGCAGCCTGACCCGGGGTCACTGCGCGCTGCGGTTCATCAAAATGAACCATAACATCGATGCCTCCCCCGAGTGGAGCGATCCGGGCGGGGCAAGGCCGGTGCTGGTTGCGGATGCGGACGTGTGCCCGCAGAGGAGTGGTTGGAGATTCGATGGAAACCCAATTGACCTTTTCGATTCTGCATTCGGAGCAGTAGAGCTGGTGGGCTCGGCCGATCTGCACGGTGTTGGTGTCAGGGTCCAGAGCGAGCACGTAGTAGGGAGCCGTGGAGGCGATTCCCAGCCCTCGCCGCTGGCCGATGGTGAAGGCAAAAATCCCTTTGTGCTCGGCCAGATAATTGCCATCCATATCGACAATGGGTCCGCCGGTCTGGAAGGATTCGGAAGCAAAATCCTCCAGCAGAAACTGCTGATAATTGCCCGAAGGAATGAAGCAGATCTCCTGACTCTCTTTGCGAGTACTCGAAGCGTAGCCTTCCTCTTCCGCCCAGCGCATGACCTCGCGCTTGGTAAAATCACCGAGGGGAAAGAGAGCGCATGCCAGCTGTGGCTGGGTCAGACCGTACAGGAAGTAGGACTGATCTTTGCCCGGGTCAAGCGCCCGCCTGAGCTGATAGCGTCCCGACGGGCTCTGAGGGCGGTCAAGCCGCGCGTAATGGCCGGTCGCTAAATACTGTGCACCCAGTTTTTTAGCTTCTTGCAGAAGAAAGCCGAATTTGAGGATTGGATTGCAGACAACACAAGGATTGGGTGTCAGGCCGTTCCGGTAAGCCTCTACAAACGGCAGGATGACTCGAGCTTTGAACACCTCCTGCATGTCCACTATGGTCAGTGGAATTCCCAGAGTGGAAGTCAATCGGGTCAGGTCAAGCTTGCGATCTTCCAGGATGGGCTCAGCTTTCCGCTCTCCGGTCCCCGGCTGAGGGAATAGCTGCATGTGTATGGCAAAAACATCATTACCCTGTTCTTTCAGAAGAGCCGCCGTCCGCAGACTGTCGACACCCCCGCTCATTGCTACCGCAACACGCACTTTTTTCTTCTTCCGTTTGATGTTCGAGATGTTCATCTTCCAAAGGCACGACTTTTTCCGGATGTCCGGTCCGTCGCCAGTAATCGTTGATCGCCGCTTTGAGCGCATCCGTGCCGAGATTGGAGCAGTGGAGCTTCTTATCCGGAAGACCGCCCAACGCAACGGCCACATCATCGCGGTTCACTGCGACGGACTCTTCCAGCGACTTGCCCTTGACCATTTCAGTAACCATTGAACTGACGGCAATAGCCGCACCACAGCCAAACGTCTTGAATTTTATGTCGGCAATTTCATTGTCGACCACCTTGATGGTCATCCGCATGATGTCACCGCAGTTGATATTGCCGACCTGGCCGACTCCATCCGGATGCTCCAGTTCTCCGACATTTCTTGGATTCATGAAATGATCCAGCACCTTATCACTGTAATTCATCCTACCCTCCTAGCTTGGACGATGGTTTTGCATTCTGGTGAGAATTTTCAGCCCGGCAAGCTCATTGCTTAATCCAGGGCGATATTCTTGTCAAAAGTCACAATCATTGCCCTGGAAGGGCAGGCTTTCACGCACAGCTCGCATGCGCTGCAACGCTCGGATTCGAATAGGACCGACATGTCCGGACGCTCGATATGCAGGGCTCCTGTTGGACATACCGCCGTGCAGGCGCCGCACTGATAGCACTTCTCTTCGTCTCTCCTGATTGCCTGCGCGATGGATTCAACGACTACGCCGATATCCTTGAGATATTGGACACCCTCGCGGAAGTCGTCGCGATTGCCGCGCAGCTCCAGGACCACCATCCCCTCCTTGCGCGGATATATCTGAGCCTTTAAGATATTGAAGGTTAGATTATAATTTCGTACTAGGTTGGTTACGATCGGTTTGTCAACGATTTCTCTCGGAAACCGGAGAACCAGCATCCTGGCCATCATTTTCGGTTACTCCTTTGTGCATCGCCGGATTTTATCGAAAGTTATATTAAATAGCACTTTCAAACCGAAATGCCCAACTTTTTTGTGCAGCGCTCCACGACTAACCTGTTCTGCCATGATTCCACAATAAAACTTTTAGCTTGGGCGGCATGAGCGTGTGCATGAGATGCAAAATGAGATCCTGCACTCCCTGCCCATTTTTGAACGAGACAAATTTACCATGATGTAGCGCTAAAGGGCTTCGTGCATGGCAACGAAAACCGAGCCGGCTTAGCAGCACCTCGTTTCTTTTTGTCCGCCTTCACCTCTGGCGATGAAGCCGTGAATGGGTTATTTTATCTAGGTGCATAATCGAATCGGGCAGAAGTTGCACACCAGGGTATGCGCGAATCTAGAGCACATGCGCATATGTGGTTCTCGCCTTCGCGGCAATGAGGTTCTGGCGCCATCTTCGGACAGGCTCCCGGGGAACGACACAGGAATAGAGGGGGCCAAATATTCCTTTAAGAAATCGATTTATTAGGGCCACATGGCGGTAAATACCCGCCGGCGAACGTAGCAACGAGGTAACTATCAACCGGTTGCGTGTTTCATTCGGTACTGATGCCGGAGTTCAACTTTAGAGGAAGGGAGTTTGTTTTGAATACGCAACGGTCAAGCCGCCTACGTCAGCCTGTTGTTACCACGGCACGTAAAGACTTTGCCAAATTGCACCAGGATTTTACCATTCAGCAAACTTTGGATGACATCAGAAGGCAAGGAATCGGTGATCGTATCGTCTACTTTTATGTCGTCGACGACAACGATAGCGTTGTTGGGGTGCTGCCAACCCGGCGTTTACTCATTTCCCCACTGGAGCAGCGTATATCCGAAGTAATGATCGGTCCTGTCATAACAATCCCACAGAGTGCGACAGTGTTGGAAGCTTACGAGTTCTTTGTACGGCACAAATTGTTGGCGTTTCCGGTGGTGGATGAACAAAAGCGTATTTTAGGCGTGGTGGATATCGGAATGTTTACAGATGAAGCCTTTGATGTGGCCGATCAGAAAAGTCTGGACAGGGCATTTGAGACGATCGGTCTGCACCTCTTGCAGGTGCGAGACGTTTCTCCGCTCCGGGCGTTTCAGTTCCGGTTTCCATGGCTGTTGGCTACGATCATTAGCGGTACAGCTTGTGCGTTGTTGACCGGAATTTTCGAAGTAACCCTGGCAGAGAGTCTCATCCTGGCATTTTTTCTGACTCTGGTGCTGGGGTTGGGCGAAAGTGTCAGCATGCAGTCCATGGCAATGGCGATTCAGGGGCTGCACTCGAGACAACCAACGCTGCGATGGTACGCGCAGGCGCTCTGGCGTGAGGCGGGCACAACTCTGCTGCTGGGTGCGGCGTGTGGTCTTTCGGTCGGCCTGATTTCGTGGCTGTGGCGAGGAAATGTGCCGGCCTCGGTGGCTATTGGCTCCAGCATCCTGCTGATATTGTGCGCTGCCGGTTTTTTCGGACTAAGTATTCCATCATTGTTGCACGAACTGAAACTTGACCTGAAAATTGCAGCGGGCCCCCTTACCCTGGCAATCACGGATATTGCCACCCTGCTGATCTATTTCAGCCTTGCAGCGATGTTGTTATAAGGCAACCCGTCATTTTGAACAAGAGCTAGCGGATGGTTCAATAAGAATGTGCGGATCTTCTACTTGGGTTCTGCTGGGGACATTTTGTAGGTTGGTCCGTTTGCTCTCATATCAGATGAGGTAAAATGACATGAAGCTATTCAGAAACATCCTTTATGTCGCCGAAGCAACCGCGGATCAGGCGTCGGCTGTTGCACGCGCAGTCTCTTTGGCGGAGAACAATCAGGCCGACCTGACAATGATCGAGGTGATTTCCCCCGTGGCGGACGATTACCGGGCGGATGCCATCGCTTATCACATGCGGGTGCTCGAATCCCTGGTCGGATCCTACAGGGATCGCTTGAAGATCCAGTTCGAGGTGCTGACGGGTACGGTTTTCCTGGAAGTGATTCGTGTCGTAATGCGCAACTCACATGATCTGGTGATCAAGCCCGTAGAAAATCCCGATTTCTTGAAGAGACTGTTCGGCAGTGACGACATGCATTTGCTGCGCAAATGTCCATGCCCGGTATGGCTGATGAAGCCACCAGAAAAGACCACTTACAGCTGTATCTTGGCGGCTGTCGATTTTGACCCGCTGAAAACCGTAGCCGTGGAGCAAGCTCTAAACGCGCAGATTCTTGATTTGGCCGGTTCTCTTGCGCTGTCCGACTTTGCTTCCCTGCATCTGGTCCATGCCTGGGAGGCGGTTGCCGAAGGAGTCATGCACAGCAGGGGCCAAACCACGGACAAGGGCATCTCCGCATATCTTGAGAAAGAACATGACCTCCACAAGAAGGGGCTGTACCTGCTGAGCGAGGAGCTGCGTGCCCGGATCGGCGCCGATGCCTATGACTACCTTGCCCCTCAATTCCACTTGCCGAAGGGGCCGCCCAAAAGGATGATACCTGCATTGGCGGCCGAGCTGCAGGCGGATCTCGTGGTCATGGGAACGGTCGCCCGAACGGGTATTTCGGGGTTTTTCATCGGCAATACGGCCGAGGCTATCCTGGATCAGCTGGCATGCTCGGTACTTGCCGTCAAGCCCCCCGGTTTCACTACCCCGGTGAGGCTTATTGAGTGAAGACACATGCCGTCAAGAAAGGAAGAAAGGAGAATAGCACAGTATGCGTAATCCCTTTCCTGATAGAATGATCAATTTTCGCAAGCTGTTGAAAAAAGAGGGGTTTGATGCCTTTTTGGTGGCCGTGCCGGAAAACCGCTACTACCTGAGCGGTTACGAAGCGGAAGACATGAACCTGGTCGAAAGCTCGGGATATCTGCTGATTACGCAAGACAGCCAATACCTGTTTACCGACTCCCGCTACCAGGAAGAAGCCAAACAGGAATCTCCGGACTTCCAGCTGGTGGTCTATAAGGAGGGCCTTCGCCAGGTGTTGCCCGATCTCTT
Source organism: Desulforhabdus sp. (assembly GCA_034005055.1). GTDB lineage: Bacteria > Desulfobacterota > Syntrophobacteria > Syntrophobacterales > Syntrophobacteraceae > Desulfoferrobacter. The sequence continues at coordinate 5,672 of JAVEVM010000103.1, forward strand.
GCAAAGCCTTGCAGTGGAAAGGCTTGGCGTTGAGGGGCATTATCTCACCCATAGTCTGTACCTGCAAGTGGAAGAGGCCCTCAAGAAATCTGTTCCAAAAGCAGCCGTGGCAGCGGTCGATGGTTTAGTGGAACAGCTCCGGGTGGTGAAGGAAGCGGAGGAGATCGAGCGCATCAAAGCCTCCCTGGCCCTGACGGAAGCTGCATTGAGCGCTCTTTGGGAGAGCCTCGAGCCTGGTCTTACCGAGAGGGAGCTGGCATGGAAAGTAGAGGTTTCTATCCGTGAGGGAGGCGGGGAGGGCGTTTCATTTCCGCCGATTGTTGCCGGCGGTCCCAACGGCGCATTACCGCATGCGGTACCGACCGATCGCAAGATTTTGGCCGGGGATACGGTTATTCTCGATCTTGGCTCCAAGCTCAGCCGCTATTGCTCCGATATGACGAGAACTTGGACTGCCGGTATTCCTGAACCAAAGCTGCAGGAGATCTACCGGGTTGTTCGAGACGCTCAGCTTGCCGCCCAGAGTGCCATTAGAGCCGGTGTGGACGCTGTTGCAGTCGATGCTGTAGCTAGAGACCTAATCGACCAGGCGGGCTATGGTGAGTACTTCGGACATGGTTTGGGTCACGGTGTCGGCCTGGCGGTTCACGAGCAGCCGCGGTTGCGGAAACAAGGGGGCGCGGTACTGGAGGAGAATATGGTGATTACCGTGGAACCGGGAATCTATTTGCCAGGCCTGGGCGGCGTTCGCCTGGAGAATATGGTGCGCGTCACCTCGACGGGTTGCGAAGTGCTCAATCGTCTCGACCTCTTTTATCCCTGGGAGAGTTGAAGCCGGGTTTCAATCAATCTGAAACGTGATAGTATTCCTTGTACCATTCAATGAATCGTCCAATCCCTTCTCTTATGCCGGTTTGAGGACGAAAGCCGAAATCTCGGGACAGGTCGTCTATGTCGGCATAAGTTGCGGGGACGTCACCCGGCTGGATGGGCAGGTACTCTTTCTTGGCCTCGATGCCCAGCTTCTCTTCGATAACCGAGATGAACTCCATAAGCTCGACGGGGTGATTATTGCCGATATTGTAGATGCGGTAAGGGGCGTAGCTCGTCCCGGGATCCGGGGCGTCGCTTCGCCATTCCGAATTCGGCTCTGGAGGTCTCTCTGTCACACGCATCACTCCTTGCACAATATCGTCGATGTAGGTGAAGTCTCGCCGCATTTTCCCGTGATTAAAGACCTGAATCGGCTTTCCTTCGAGTATCGCTCGAGTAAAGAGGAAAAGGGCCATATCCGGCCTTCCCCAAGGTCCGTACACGGTAAAAAAGCGCAAGCCGGTGCAAGGCAGTCCAAAGAGGTGTGCGTATGTATGAGCCATAAGCTCATTGGCTTTTTTTGTTGCAGCATAAAGCGATACCGGGTGATCGACGTTTTGATGCACCGAGAAAGGCATTGCGGTATTGGCTCCATAAACGGAGCTTGAAGAGGCGAACACCAGGTGCTCCACTTTAAGGTGTCGGCATCCCTCCAGGATGTTGACGAACCCGGTGAGATTGCTGTCCACATAGGAGTGGGGATTAGTGAGGGAATATCTTACGCCGGCCTGGGCGGCGAGATGGACAACGACAGCAAAGTCGTTCTGCCGGAATAAGGCTTCCATTCCTTGCCGATCTTCAAGGTCGAGCCGGTAAAATTGAAATTCTGCAAACTCTTGGAGCTGTTTAAGACGGGCTTGCTTGAGATTGACGTCATAATATGAATTGAGATTATCCAGGCCGATTATCGACTTGCCGGCCTTAAGCAGCTGGAGGGACAAATGGAAACCGATGAAACCGGCTGCGCCAGTCACCAGGGTAGGTTGTTTTGCCGTCATTTTTGTCGTGTCCTGTTGTATCGGAAGGCAGAAATCTGTTGGAAGGCTACTCCTCTTTGCTGTGAGGCCGCACAGGAAGTACCGAGCACGGAGAGGTGCGAACGACTCGGTCCGCCGTGCTGCCGAGCAGCACGGG
>JAVEVM010000104.1:0-7650 GCA_034005055.1 Desulforhabdus sp.
CGGCTACCACAACGTCTGTCGAGCGGAGACGATCCTGGAGTTTTTCGACTTTGCCAAAGCCTTTGCATACTTGAAAATGCCTGCTGGCAACAGGATTTTGTTTGTTACGACATCAGGAGGAGCGGCGATTTTGGCGACGGATGCCGCCGAACAAGAAGGACTGGCAGTGGCTCCATTGCCAAAGGAGCTTGCCGATGAGCTGGAAGGCGTCATCCCTGCCCATGCGATCCGCGCAAATCCTCTTGATCTGACCGGCGATGCCAATGCCAGAATGTTTCAGGAGGTGATTGAACGGGCCCGTCCGTACTATGATCTATTGGGAATCATATTCGGAGATCCGGTTTTGGACGCCTCGCAGGTCGTCACTCCCGGCGCGGACGAGCTCGTCATATTTCTGGGCGGCGCTGAGGTCGAGCGGGAAGAAAAGCTGAAGATGCATAACCGGGGAATCCCCGTTTTCCCAACTCCCGAAAGGGGCATTCGGGCCTTGGCACAGCTGCTTCCAGCCCAAAAGAAGGCCAAACCGGCAGCCCATACCTTTCCGGTGGCCTCCGGTCATACTCAGCTCGGTGTCTTTGATAGCCTTGAGCTTCTTGCCTCAAAAGGCTTTGACTGCATATGCAGTCTGCGGGCGGAAAGCCCGGGCAAGGCGGTGCATGTCGCCCACCAGTTGGGTTTCCCCGTCTCCATGAAGATTGATTCACCCGATATTTTGCACAAGTCCGATTTTGGCGGCGTGAAGCTCAATCTGCAGTCCGGCAAAGATGTTCGCAAGGCATTTGACGAAATGATGGCAACCGTAAAACAGCTCTCTCCCCAAGCGCACACGCACGGAGCCGTCATTAGCGCAATGGCCGCTCCCGGACTGGAGCTGATCCTTGGTATGAACAGAGACCCTCAATTTGGACCCGTCATTCTTTTCGGACTCGGAGGAATTACCGTCGAGTTGTTTCGCGACGTCTCCATGCGCCTGCTGCCTCTTGACCAAACCGAAGCCAGAGCGATGCTCTACGAAATCAAAGGGGCACCACTTCTGAGGGGATACCGCGGGCATCCGGCAGTCGATGAAGGAGCTCTCATAGATGGTCTGCTCAAGCTCGCGCAAATTGCAGAAGAACACCAGGATATTCTGGAGATCGATCTCAACCCGGTAATCGCTTATCCGGAAGGCATGGTGGTGGTGGATGCACGCATTTTGAAAGCGTAACAGGGAAAAAGAGTATGTGGAAAAGCGAATATCGAACCAAAGGTATTAAAAAGCGGATAACGGATACTGAACGAGAAATGTCGAATGTCGAAGGAAACACTTCCGCCTCTCCTTCGCTGAAACCGAACGTCTTACCTCGTTCCCTGGCTCCTTCGTAGGACTGCATACAGGTAAGTAAAATAAGAGTTGGACCTGGTTCACAGCAGCTTCACCAAAGCCGCTATAAGTGCTGCTTGAGCCAGGGGCATGCCGGCCACCCATTTGATGGTTTCAGATTTCATTTCAGAAATGTCACGCCTGAGTGAAAATTCAAGCTCTTTAACATCACGGCGCAACAACTCGATGTCCTTCTTGGTCGCAAGGCTCTCCTCAAGAGCTCGGGCCTGCCTGGAAGAAAGGACTTCTGCCTGTTCTTCTGTGAAACCGACCGCCTTGAGCTCTTTTACGTAGGCGTGTGTGTCGAAAATAATAGGATCGGGCATGATAGCCTCTTCAAAAACCGAAGTGGATTACACTCGCTGTTCCAACAACTCTCACCCTCGTACGCAGATTCATAATCTGATAACATCCGTCTGCCCTCTCGTCAACGTCGGAGCTGGATCTGCAATAACCCGCTTTGAATTCCGAGCTAGCGCAGCCAGGGCCGCTTCGGGCAAGGGCGAAGGAGGGTTGCCGCTCAACAGGTAGGAAAAAAGGAGAGTGTGGGCGGCATGCTCCAGTTTTTCCAACCTCATGAATGCTTCTTTCAGGCTTCTGCCAACGGTGAGAGAACCGTGCCGTTCCAGAAGGATTGCCTGGTGATTGGCTAAGAACGGACGAACCGATTCAGCCAGCTCCTCGGTTGTCGGCATTGCATACGGGGCAGTTGGAACCGATCCTATGGTGAGCCATACTTCCGGTAATACTTCCGCCCTGAATTGAATGCCGGCAAGAGTACAGCCGGTTAGCAGAGGGGGATGGGCATGCACCACGGCATTGACGTCGGGCCGTTGCCGGTAGATCAAGAAATGGACACGAAGCTCGCTTGAGGCCTTCCCCCGGCCGGCAACAATGCTGCCGCTGTTTAGATCCACAAGTATAAGATCGAGCGGTTTGAGCTCGCCTTTGCGAGCTCCGCTCGGGGTTATCAGCAGCCGGTCCGGTCCGACTCTGCAGCTCACATTACCGTCGGTGGCAGCCAGCAAGCGTTGCTTCTCCAGTTGTCGACATACCCAGATCAGGTCTTCGCGCAAACCGGTTTCATTCATCATAACGACTCTCCCCCTTTTCATCTCAGGCTCACTCGACCTTACTGCCGCCGAAAAAGATTGATATGGCGTATGCCCGAGATGCCCGCCGTCAGTTTCTTGTGCGGCTTTTAAGCGATAGATTTTCTGTCGTTGGAAAGTATCCGCACTTCCACTCAATAACCTACAGGGCCGGCCGTGGGCACTTTGCTTTTGTTGATGCCTGTGATAGAAGTTAGCTTCTTTTCTATCATACAGTGGCGTAAAATAATTTAATTTGCACGCGATATCGGGGAGGCATTTTAAAATTCATGATCAAGTGGTTCAAACGAAAAAACAAATCCAACTACCAGCAAGAAGCTGCTCCTGAAAACGTTCCAGCTGCAGAGATACAGGAAGCGGAAAGAGAAGCGACTGAAGAAATAATCGAGCTTGAAGCGGAAGCTGCAATTGATCCTGCACTGGAAGACGGCCAGGATGCCTCTGTCGCCTCCGGTGATGATTTGGCGGATGCTGAAGAAGAACTGCTTCATCAGAAAAAAAGCGGCTACTTCAAGCGATTAAGAGAGAGACTGCATAAGACCAGGGAGCAATTCGCCGATCGGGTCGATCGGATCGTGATGGGGAAAAAGATCATCGATGCCGATCTATTGGACGAGTTGGAAGAAGTTCTGATCACTTCCGATCTTGGCGTCAGGACAACGGGGCTGCTGCTGCAAAAAGTCGCCGACAAAATCAAACGACAGGAATTGAAAAATCCTGAGAAGCTCCGTGAAAGCTTGCGCGAAGAGATGCGAAGCATCCTCTCCCTGCCGGCTTCTCCCTGGGACACGACAACCAACCGGCCCTTTGTGATCATGGTGATAGGGGTGAACGGGGTTGGCAAGACCACGACCATTGGCAAGCTGGCTCACGAACTGAAGCAACGCGGCCACAAGGTTTTGTTGGTGGCGGCGGACACATTCCGCGCCGCAGCCATCGAGCAACTGGCTCTGTGGGGAGAGCGGGTCGGCACTCCGGTGATCCGGCAAAAAAGCGGCTCCGACCCGTCGGCGGTGGCCTTCGATGCCATGGATGCAGCCCTCTCCCGCGATGTCGATGTAGTGTTGATCGACACCGCCGGCCGCATGCACACCAAAGTCAACCTGATGGAAGAGCTGAAGAAAGTCCAGCGTGTTATCCAAAAGAAGATTCCCGGTGCGCCTCACGAAATACTGCTGGTGCTCGACGCCTCAACGGGCCAAAATGCCCTTTCACAGGTGCGCTTGTTTAAGGATGAAATGGGAATCACCGGTTTGATATTGACCAAACTAGACGGAACGGCCAAAGGTGGGATCATTGTCGCGATAGCGGACGAAATGCAATTGCCGGTGCGCTACATCGGCATTGGTGAAGGTCTGGACGATCTAAGACCGTTCGATCCGGACGAGTTCACCAAGGCGCTCTTTTAGCTGAAAAAATCTTGCGGAGACGCACAGAGAAAAAAAGACTCTGTCCGCACAAATTCTCGAACGATCCGTCCGGGAGCGAACTTATGGAAGCAGCACTTGCTGGTTTGAAGGTTTTAGATTTGTCAAGGCTCCTACCGGGCCCTTTTTGTTCAATGCTGCTTGCGGATCTGGGAGCCGATGTGCTCAAGGTGGAAGATCCCAAAACAGGCGATTATATTCGCTGGTGGGAGCCCAAGATTGGCAACAACAGCGGTTTCCATGTGATTCTAAACCGAAATAAGCGCTCCCTGACGCTTAACTTGAAATCCGCTGAGGGAAAAGAGATCTTCAAGCGGCTTGCGGCCGATGCCGATGTGGTTCTGGAAGGTTTTCGACCAGGCGTTATGGATCGGCTGGGGCTCGGTTACGACATTCTCAAAGGGCTCAACCCGCGTCTGGTTTTTTGCTCCATCACCGGCTTCGGAAGCAACGGCAGTCGCTCTCAGAAGGCCGGACACGACATCAACTATCTCGCCCTCAATGGGGTCCTCTCATACTGCGGTCGATCCGGCCCGCCTACTCTGCCGGGTGTTCAGATTGCCGATATCGGCGGTGGAGGACTGCTGGCGGCCTTTAGCATCATGGCAGCCTTGCTGGCTCGCGAAAGATCGGGAAAAGGCCAATACATCGACATCTCCATGACAGACGGCGCCATGACCTGGAACTGCCTGCGGTGGGGGAAGCTTCTGGCAGAGCAAACCGCACCTTCCCCGGGAGATGACTTTCTCAATCACGGGTTCGCCTGCTACAATATTTATGAAACCCGGGACGGCCGCTACATGTCTTTGGGAGCCCTGGAGCCCCAATTCTGGAAGGCATTCTGCTGTGGCGTCGATCATCCCGAGTGGAACCAGCCCAATTATTTTGAACCGGGACCACATCAAACGCTCCTGCAAGGAGAAATCGCCAGCCTGTTTCAACATAAAACACAGGCAGAATGGATCGAGCTTTTTTCAAAAGTGGATTGCTGCTGCGAGCCGATTCTTAATTTGCAGGAAGTGATGAGCGATCCCGAATTCAAGAAGCGCGAGATGGTGGTGGATATGATCCACGAGAGCTGGGGAGCTTACCGCCAGCTGGGCATAGCCCCAAAATTCTCTCTTACTCCCGGCACTCTGCGCACCCATGCACCGGAACTGGGGGAACATACCAGAGAAATTCTGTTACAAATGAAGTACTCAGAGGAGCAGATCGCATCTCTCGTCTCGACAGGAGCAGTTTAGGGGATTGCCTGGCAATGGAGCTTTGAGGGCCGTCGGGAAACTTTACTGGCGGCTGAGGGTAGATTTTGGTCTCATTCAGAAGCCCCGGTCCCAGGGTGTTGCTCCGGGCTATGATATGCTGCCCCTTCTTGTGGAGCAGGCTCCCATGCAGAGATGACGAGAATAGAGCCTAACCTAGCGTTATGGCGTTATGATTATCGGATCGTTGCAGAACACATTAGCCGTGACTAGCCGCTCAAGCCACGTATCCAAACCGATCTTCTTATTATCCAAGAAATTTACGAAAGTAAGAGGTTGTTCATTCAGTTGCTGATCAGCGGCTATATCCCGGCAGCTCGATGGTAGTGCAGCTTTGACCCGGGCCGCAGGTTTTGGTGGTGGCGCTTGGCCCGGAAGCGTCGCCTTTGGAAGAGCCCATGGCATAGCTCACGGTGCTCAAAACACGCTCGAAGACTTCTCCTTTACAACCTTCACACTTCATTTCCAGGGAATCAGATCCGCTGGTGGTGATAATTTCCTGGATGTGTCCGCATGCAACACATCGAAATTCATAGATGGGCATCCCGTTCTCCTCAATCTCTCTTGTTTGGTCTCATGAACTTGCGCGAACCATAACAGAGGGTGCCAAAAGAGTCAATCATCTGATATAAAGCTGGAAGCACGGAACATAAAGCGCGGAGTTAATGCACAACGCTTCCCAATGTAGCTGGAGGATTAGCAAATGACTGTCAGTTTGTGCGCGCCGACATCGGAGATCACCTGTTTTGGCTGCTGCCCTCCAATCCGGCCGCATCATTACGATCCTCTCAAGTACGCAAGCAGCCTGCGCAGGGAATTCTACGAAAACCGCCGAAGATTTTTGTGTGACGGCCCAAGCTCTCGTCCGATTGTAGGATATTCATGCTGGGCCTTGGGATTTCTGGACTCTAGCGGTCAAAGGATCGGCTGTTTGCTGCACCCCGAGCAAAACAACGGGGAAGACCTGAGAGGACTGATCGATTACGGCCGCAAATGTCAACGCGAATGCTGTCATCCGGCTCGGGTTTTCTCGACCCTGCCCCTTGACGGCCGCAACTTCTGGCTTCCTTTGGTCATCGGATTGAATAGTTTTTACTATTCGAGCCCTCATGCCAACATTCTCTTCCATTTGCTCGGCTGGGACGTTGGAGTGCTTGAAATCATGCGCTCGGAGGCCATCCGCAACGATTGGACCGTGACCGAACTGCTCGACCGGCGAAGATTCCTGGTTTCCCCTCGATGGAATCCCAAGGCACATCGATGGTTATTTCGCTTATCGCTTGAAAAAAATCCGAGAGGACTCTCTCCAGACCAGATCGAGCAATCCTGTGAACGGCTTCTCCAAAGCCTTGCAGACTCCAAGCAAGCGCCGCCATGGAAGGCGGCGTCACCGATTGCTGCTTCATCGGCACCCAATTCAATCACCTCGAGCGCAGGTACCATTTATACCCACCTGTTGCCCATGGATTCAGCTTTTCTAGATTTCTTGCGGCTGAATCTGGGGTGGGTCAAGACGACATGGGAAGAAGCACACAGTGCCAAGCTGCACATTGATGAAATGATCGGAAAGATGTAATCGCAGCTGAACGTTTTGAACCTTATCCAGCGATTCTCATTTTGACTGCTGATCCTTTTTCGTAGAGTGGGTGGAGGCGCGTCTTTTTGCGCCGCAACCCACCAAAAGCTTGGTTGGCGGTGGGTTACGCTTTCGCTTCACCCGCCCTGCGCCAAGTACGAGCTCTAAAATGAGAATTGCTGGAATTTATCCAATCATGGTTTATATTGGCCGTCCTATCGTTTAGAATAGGAATGTTTTTTCTTTCAGCCATGAACGTTTCCCCGAGCGCGGGACATTTCCATTTGCGAACTGGCAATAAGTTTTACTTCCAACAGCTATTAAGGAGCATAAATCACCCATGTCATCCTCCGAGCAAACCCTCAAGCGAGACGATGCCCTCGACTATCCGGCCAGCTGGGATGCCGAAAAGCTTCGACAAAACTGGCTCAATCATATGCTGACCCTCATCAAGGAAAATGAAACACCTATCCCTTTGAAACGTCTTCAATATCAATTGGAGCAAAGCACGGCGTACCACGATATCATGCACCGTTGGCCCACCATGGACGCGGGCCATCGTCTGAAGGCCTGGAAAATATTAATGGAATACAGTGAGCAGGCTGTTCGCGACCTCCTGCCCACCTGTGTCCAGTGTGGCGAATGCTGCCGCAAAGGTAGTCCCACTCTGCTTGTTGCAGATCTTGAATTGCTCAGCCAGAACACCCTAGACTGGAATCAGTTGATTACTTTAAGAGAGGGAGAGCCCGTACGATCTCCAATAAAAGAAGAGATTTTTTATCTTTTGGATGAGCGCATCAAAGTCCGCGAGAAGCCCGGGACACAAGAATGTGTTTTTTTGGACAGCTCTACCGATCGCTGCACGATCTATGTAGACCGGCCGCTGCAGTGCAGAGCCCAGGCATGCTGG
>JAVEVM010000105.1:0-7631 GCA_034005055.1 Desulforhabdus sp.
GGTCCTTCGCCGAACGGGTCGTTGCGGCATGGCCCCATTGTGCAAATACGGCAGCTCAATCCCATTTCACTATAGCCGCTATTGGTAAGCTGGCTTTGATTGCGATCCCATACGGTTTCCAGTAGGTCCTGTTCAGCTTTTTTCAACAGCAGTTGACTGTCCCTGGCAATCGTCCGACTGGCGTATAAATCGTTCATGGCTGACTCCTTTACAGGCAGTTTATGAATCGTATGGAGAGCTCAATGGAACAGGGCGTCCATGTTTTAATCCCGGCCCAGTTCAATTTGTTTTCTTTTGTGAGTGTTGAGTAGAGTGAAGCCAACTGTCAGATCACTCTGGGAGACTCCTGCGGACACGCTGCGCGCCACTTCGTCCGTCTTGCGCTTCAGCGCTTCGGCGGGCTCTTCAAACGTCAGCGCATGCACCTTACAGACCTCGACACAGGCGGGTATCAAACCCTGCATCTGCCGCTCAATGCAGTTGTCGCACTTAACGGCAACCACTTTACCGGGAGGCGCGAAACAATGCTCGTGATAGCGAAGCACCCCGAAAGGGCAGGCCATTGCACAAGATGCACAATTGATGCATTTGTCGGGATCGATCAAAACGGTATCGAATTCAAGGTCTCTAAGTATGGCTCCCGGCAAACAGGCCAGCTGGCATGGAGCCGGGTCGCAATGCCGGCAGCGGTTTGGGAAGCCTTCATTAAAGAGCCCCACTCCGACGTGAATGCGGGGTTTTGGCAGCGGAGTCTCGAAAACCGCTGAAAACAAATCCCTGGTCTTGGAATGCGTGATCGCGCAGGCAGCCATGCATTGCATGCAGCCCACACAACGTTCCGGGTGAACAATAACTTTTTTCATAACACCTCCTCGATTCTTCCAGTTGTGAGTTCTGCAGGAAGCTCACCACCTTATCAACTGCCGGTAATTGAAATCAGGTGCAAGCATTTTTGCTTTTGGAATTGTCACCGCTGTTTCACTCTGCAGCAAGGCAACCAGAATGCCTCCCTGTTCAACGCAGTTAACCAGGGTCATGCCGATCAACCGATCATGGAGAAACACCAGTTTGCGGTAGGTGCGGCGGCGCCGATCGGTTGCGGTCATGATCTCGTAATCGGCATTCGGGGCTGGATTGACAATGCCGGCGGTCATCACGTCCAATCCGAAGATGCGCATGACATTGCGACTCAGACTGCCTTTGTAAGCTACTTTTCGGCCGGTCATGTTCATCCCTGCTATGCGACCTTGTGAGACGGCTTCCGGCCAAATGGCATTTACCCAACGGCACTTTCTTGAAATGTCAACCAATTCCGCCACATCGCCGGCCGCATAGATGTTTTCGGTGGTTGTCTGCTGGTGCCGATCGACAATAATGCCGAGGTCCACTTTAATGCTATCGCGGGGAACGAAGGAATGTGCGGGTAGAACCCCTTTTCCTATGACAACGATGTCGCAGGATATTTCCGTGCCGTCGGACAGATAGGCCCGCTCCACCCTTTCGTTGCCGTCAAAGCCAACCACGTGAGCTTCTACCTGTACCTGCAGTCCTCGACTGGTTAATTCATCTTGAATCATCTCTCCGGCTTTTGCATCTACCTGCATAGAGAGTGGGTAGCCGGAGCTAATCAGCATGGTAACCTTCAGTCCGCGGCGCAGCAATCCATAGGCTGCCTTGAATCCCACCAGACCGCCGCCTAAAACCAGCGCGCGACGCGTATTCGACAACGCATCCAGCATACCTCGCACATGCTGCTGGGTGCGCATGAAAAAGATATTCTGCAGATGCAGGTTGTCCGCATTAATGGGCCGGGGATCGGCACCGGATGCAATCAAGAGCCTGTCAAAAGGAAAAGTCTGCTCGTTTTCGAGGGAGACGGTTTTGTTTGCTATGTCAATGGCGCTCACCCGATTGCCTAAAACCGCTTTGATCTTGAATTCTTCATAAAAATCTGCTGAGCGGATTGGCAGTCGATCATGAGGTATGGAACCATCGAGAACCATGCTGATCATGGGGCGGCAATAAGGCTGAAATGTTTCATCGCCAATTAGAGTGATAGCGCCCGCCGGGTCCAACCGGCGAATCATTTCGGCGGCACTGATTCCGGCAATGCCGTTGCCGATGATGACATGTTCCACGGCGACCTCCTGTAGCGGAAGGAAAAAGCACGCAATAAAGAGAGAACGTAGTTCATCAATTGCTGTATCTACATGAATGTAGAAGATGTTAAGGAAGTCTGTCAAAAGGAAACTCGCAATTTGTTTCGCCCCAGTATAGCCGGCTGTGCGTGAACCGACGAAAGCTGAGCCTTGTAAATCAACATCGCGTTCTGGTAAAGTGCGTGAAAAACGAGACTTTATTCCCACACTAAGGGAGGGACTGTTGTCTGCACACCGTCCCTAAATCAGTTCTCAAACACGGATGGACCCGATGACCGAGCAGAAGCAACAACCGCAGCAAGTGCAAGTCAGCACCGGCGACGAAATGTCTCGAGGCAGATACAGCAACAACATGTACGTGGTGCACAGCCCTGAAGAGTTCATGATAGACTGGCTGCTCACCTCGCCGACCGGCACTCACCTGGTGTCGCGAGTGATAGTCACCCCGGGGCATATGAAACGAATCATCGCCGTGCTCGCCGATAATCTGAACAAGTACGAAGAAAAATTCGGCCCCATAAAACTGACCGAACCAAACGAGCGGAAGTTCCATTAACTTTCCATGATTTGCGATTGGCGTGCTGAATCGGTAAAATAGAGTAAGGCGTAGGATCTTCATCTTTAACCGGAACAGATGCGTGTCCCAGGATGGGGCACAACAAGGAAATGGCCGAATAATGAATGCAAATATGAGCACAAAGGCAAATGGTGTTCTGCAGTTCCTGCCGCGTGGAGGCGGCTTCTTGCGAGATCCCGCCCTATCCTTTCAACCAAGTTCCGAAGACGTCTGGGTCTCCTCCAAGCTGATTCACCAGTATGGATTGGCGGAAGGGGCGGTTGTTACGGGTTCTGCAATCCGCGGCAAGAAGGGCTGTCAGCTCGACAAGGTTGATTCCGTTTGTGGCTTGCCGCCGGAACAGTTTAAAGCCCGGACTCCGTTTGAGCGGCTGACCGCAATCGATCCCAGAGAGAGGATTCGGTTGGGAGATGAAGGCAATGTATCAATGCGCGTTATCGAACTGATCGCTCCCGTCGGCAAAGGCACCAGAGGCCTCATTGTGGCGCCTCCGAAAACCGGAAAGACCAGGCTGCTGGAAGAAATTGCCAAAGCGGTCCACAGTACGGAACCGGATACCCGCATTGTGGCTTTGCTTATCGACGAACGGCCGGAGGAGGTAACTCACTTCCGCCGCAATGTGCCGGCGGAGGTGCTCGCGAGCTCCAACGATCAACGAATTCAAACTCACGTCAATCTGGCAGAGCTGACGTTGGCCCACATCCGTTGTGAGCTTGAATGCGGCCGCGATATTGTTGTTCTGCTTGACAGCATCACACGCTTGGGCCGTGCTTTTAATGTGCACGGGGCAGGCACTGGCCGCACTATGACCGGCGGACTGGATGCAAAGGCACTGGAGATACCGCGACGCTTCTTCGGGCTGGCGCGCAATATTGAGAGTGGCGGCTCGGTTACTGTCATCGCTACGGCTCTGGTCGACACCGGCTCGCGTATGGACGAACATATATTTCAAGAATTTAAAGGCACTGGCAACAGCGAAATTGTGCTCGATCGTTCCCTGGCTGAAGCCAGAATTTTCCCAGCCGTTAATCTACTGGCAAGTGGCACTCGCAAAGAAGAACTGCTCTACAACGTTGAGGAAACTCGGTGGCTGGCACTCCTGCGACGGCGGCTGGCAAATGCCGATGCCAAGACCGCCATGCTCGATCTGCTCCAATTGCTCGATAAGGCACCCAGCAACAATATTTTATTCCAGAAGATAAAGCTGGAGTAGTAGGCATGATCAGTGTCTAGGACGAAGTTTTGCCGAGTATCTTCCGCGGCACCGATGTTTTTGGAATATGCCCGTCACGACAATTCCGGAGTATGAGCCGAGCTAGAGTTGGTGCCAGCAGCAGTTCAGCACGTTTCAGCAGTTCAAATTTGCTTGCAGAACTGTCCAATTTGTGAGAAGGCGTGAAAGATTCTATTTTAAAGATTGCCAAGATTAGCAAACATAAGAATGTGCTTGATGTGTTTTGGACAATTTGAGCTTAGGAGCAGCTATGGGTCATTTAACCGAGATCAAACCGAGCGCATATGTTGTAAACCTTTCAGAATTTGAGGAGAGTGAAGTGGCTAAAAGTAAAAAGAAAAGCACCCCGGCTAAACGGGCAGGTCAAACACCCGAGGCGCAAAAAGTTCCTGCTGTCCCCGCAGCTGACGAAAAGCAAATCAAGCGATCCAAAGAATCGCAGAAGGCCCCGCCTAAGCCGGCGGTTGAGGATAAGCAAATTGATCAAGCCCCCGCACCCCCGCAAGAACCGGCTGCACCAGAGGCTCATGACAAGGCTGTCACGATCAAACAAACCAAGGTCTCTTATGACGAAGACACCAGACTGTACACTATCGAATCAAAGGGCGAGTTCTATGACGATAGCCGAGATCTGGAAAGAGTCGTGCAGATCGTTCGTGAGCTCGTCCCGAGCGTTGCCGAGAAAGAGTTGAATGCGCTCAGGGACCTGTGAGAAAGCTGGGCGGGTCGGGATGCAGTCATCTGTATTCGGAGGAAGCTCTTTTTGCGACTCAACCGACCCTCTCGCCCGATAGAATAGAAGTATTCGGTAACGGAGATGATTTTTGCCCAATCGTTTGTGCGACTCGGTTGAGGTCATTGTCGGATGATGAATCCTAAGCGACGGCAAGAGCGCGCGTTCGAAGCCAAGCTCGGCATACGTAACCGATGATTTTGGCAAAGGGTGGCGGCTATTCTTTGGCTGCGTTGCGGCTGAGCGAACGCTGGTAAGCTTTCCAGCCCGGGCAGATGTAGGTGTGCAATTTCCATAGTATTCCAATGAAGGAATGAGGGCTTGCTTCTGCTTTCTTCCTTATCGAGCAATTTTCGCAATTGGGCTTCTTGTCTTGACTCATCGCTGCTCCTTCAATGTCTGCCTGTTTGCCAATTTCCAGCGTGCGTGAGGTTAAAGAGCTCATTTCGATTGGTCAGGCGCAATGCCGGATGATGTCACTTGTTCCAGCCATTCAATGTACTTAATGGCTTCGTGAAATGAGCCTCCACACATTTCTGATGAAGCCTGGAAGCCACTGCAAACGGCCGGGCGCTCCGGCTTGCCGTATAAATTGCAGCGGTTATCCGATGTTAACTGCACACAGCGAACTCCGGCAGGCTTGCCCCCGGGCATGCCTGGAATAGATGATGAGACGGACGCTGCTATGCAGCACGCGCCGCAGCCAACCCTGCATTCCATTGCTCATTCTCCAGTTCGTACCGATTCACGTGGGAAGCTCGTTGAGCTATGATCGATTGCGATTACCGATTATCTCTTGAACAGCAGGTTGCCAATACCGGGCAACCAAAGTTCGATTTGATCAACCCCGCTGATCTTGGCAGCAACGATGCCGCCGCCTTTGTGATGAAGCCAGACTTGTTGGCCCCTTTGTTCCCAGCGAATGGGCACTTCTTCGTCTTCGAAGTTCCACGAGCCATTGCCACTGCTCTGGAGCACCAGCACCACAATGTGTTTGGGGTCTTGCGGATCGATTGCTTCGTATCTGCCGACCAGAGAAGGCTGCTGCCCGCACGACCACAGGACCAGTAATTGTAAGCATACGAAAACAGTGCAAAAGAAGCGGCTCATATCTAGAGATCTCTGACACTCAAAAAGAAATTCTTTTCAATCTGTATCGCCGAATCAAACAGATAAACATAGCAGGCCAAACACAACCAGACGAGATCGCGCAACAAAGTCTTCCAACTCATCTGCTCCCCCAATGCGTGAAAGCAACCGCATCCGATCGGCAGGTCGCGCATCAGGCTTATAGCAATGGCAGTCCCAAACAACGCCAGAAAACCGATGATCACTGCCGCAGCAGATTTGGTTCTAAAGCCGATCACCAGAAACAGCCCGCAAATCAGCTCTGCCCAGGGCATGACAAGTGCCATCAGGTTAACCGCCCAGTACGGCACCAACTGGTAGCTGGCAATTGTCTCGGCAAATTCTCCCGCATAATTTATCTTGTACATACTGGCGTAAATGAAAATACCCCCGATGTACAATCGCACTGCCAGTACCAAATATGGGTTAGTCAGTATGGCCGCAAGAAGACCATAGGCATTCATTGTGCGGCCGGATATCCTTGCTGTTCCCAAGCTCCCAGTCCTCCGGAGAGAATTCTTACCTGTCCATGCTCGCGAGAGAGCAGCAGTTGCGCTACGAGCTCGTCATAGTGCCTGCTGATATTGCGTCCATACACGATTACAACGGTTTCCGAATTGAGCAACCTTGATAGTTTCATTTTGTAGATGATGTCGAACAGCGCCGCGGGTACGTTCACCGAGTCGACAATGTGCTTTTGGCTGTAAAATTCCGGAGGTCTAGCATCCACTATCACCGCCTCTCCGGCTTGTTGCATAGTTCTGGCCGTAGTGGGGTCGATCTCGGCGATCGGTGTCTGTAAAACCGGCTTCGGAAAAACCGGAATACCGTGTGGATTGGCATAGTTGAACGCAAAAGCCAAAACCAGTGCGGCAAACAAAATCAAAGAAACATCGAGTGCGCTCGCCCGTCCAATCCGCTCGGCTTGCCGCTGCAGCACTCCTTTGAGAGCTGTTTTTGCCTTTTCCAGCATCTTGATCGTATGCCGCGCTTCGGTGAGATCCGAAATCGTCTGCTTAAGCTCCTGGTTGGCTTGAGTCAGGTCCTGATTGAGACATTGAATCGTCTCGAAGGCACGTACGTTTCTAAAAAAAATCATGAAGCTGGCGGCCTGAGCAAACAAGAGCTGCTCTTCTTCTTCCGACAGAGAAAGATCGGCCAGGGTGGGTCCGAGGACGACAAGACCGAGGACCGACCGGTCGACAACAAACATAGCGGCAGTCTGAACGTTGATGCCGAGTCCAAGCTCATCGAATAGTGAACCGGGATCCTGCAGACGAGTGACTGTCATGGGCTCCATCGAGCGCTTTGCGGCTGACGCCAGGCATTTGTAAAAGAGCTGGTCGGCCTCTTTTGCGTCGATATGAAGTTGTTGGCCGGTGCCGCGGACTACGCCTTTTACGGTCTGGGCGGATCGTTCATAAACCAAAGCAAAACCTTGATTGACACCAAACGTTCCCAGTACATTCAATAGGAAAGCCACCAAGAGGGCCTGTGATTCAGCGATAGGGCTCAATTCGGCTGTGAGCTCATAGAGGCTCTTAAGGTGATAAACTCTACGATCAAGGTCTTCGCGAGTTTGGTGAGCCAGTTCGAGGGCTTCTTTCAAGCTGATGTTTTTCTGCTGTAATTCGGCATTGAGCTGCTGGATGTTTTTGGTAAAAAGGGCATGAGCCAAGTTACTGATCAGAATATTGGTAAGGTTGGAGAGAAGGTTGTAGTCATCTTCCTCAAAGGGCGCTTCGGATATCTTGCTACCCAGTCCCAATAGGCCGCAATATTCCTCATCGATGCTCCACA
>JAVEVM010000106.1:0-7617 GCA_034005055.1 Desulforhabdus sp.
GAACCCGAAGGTCCCACAATCACCGTGAGCTCCCCTGGAAGGATTGCCAGGTTGATGCCTTCCAGCACGATTTTTCCGGAAAACTCGACCGACAACTCTTCGATGGCGATGGCGGGTCCTGCTAACCTATTTTCCATCGTTTCTCGAACCGTCTCTGCATTAGGAAAGCCGCCAAGAACAGGGCTCCCGTCAAGAGCAGCAGCACCAGCGCCGCTGCAAACCCCTGATCCAATTGTTGCCTGGTCTGATGCTCTGCCGCCAGATAATAGATGCGAAAGGGCAGCGCTTCAAACCGGTCCCATAAGCTCCGAGGCATTCCCGCCTGGGCGACTACACCGGTAAGAAGTATCACCGCAGTATCCTCAGCCGCGCGCCCCATGGCAAGAATGGTCCCGCTGAGTATACCCCGGCCGGCGACCGGGAGCAAAACATGTAGAATAGTTTGCAGCTGCGACAGTCCAGCGGCTGGACCAAGC
Source organism: Desulforhabdus sp. (assembly GCA_034005055.1). Lineage (GTDB taxonomy): Bacteria > Desulfobacterota > Syntrophobacteria > Syntrophobacterales > Syntrophobacteraceae > Desulfoferrobacter. Next base: position 477 of record JAVEVM010000106.1, read on the forward strand.
AGGCGGAGGTGCCGGGGTATTGCCTCCAACGCAGTCTGGGTAGTGCGGATCACATAGGGAAGGACCAGCAGGGCGATGCAGCAGGCTGCAAGAAAAAGACCCATTCCAGCCTCCGGTAACAGGGTCTTACGCAGCAAAAGAATCAACGCAAACCCGAACAGTCCCATAACAATGGATGGAGTCCCAGCCAGCAGGTCCACGGCAAAACCCAGCCATGACCGAGCTCGGTTCGGTGCATATTCGGCCATGTACACACCGCTGGCAATGCCCACCGGTATCGATAAGAACGATGACAGGATGACCAGATAGAAGGTCCCTGCCAGTGCAGGCCAGATTCCACCAAATACGGGTGCTCTGCCGGTTACGGCGTCAAGCCAGTTGGTTTCGCCGAAAAAGAGCTCGACATCCACGCTTGTAAGTCCGCGCCACAGCAAAAATCCCATGAGTAGTGCGGCGACGAGCATGACCGTTAGCGCGGAGAGCCAGGCGAAGCCGATCAGCAATGGATCACAGATGCTTTTCATATACGTCCCGCTTAGAGATCCTGTCGAATCTTCGGATGAAAAGATTGATCACGCCAATGAGCAAAAACAAGATCAGTCCCGACGCGAAAACGGACTGGTAGGCCATGCTTGCGCTGTCAGTCGCCAACACCAACGCAATATGGGCCGTAAGGGAGCGGACGGAAGTGAAAAGCGAAGCGGGAAATTGTGGGGCGTTGCCGGCCAGCATAAGAGAGATCAAAGTGTCTCCGATCGCCCTGCCAAAACCGAGGATTGCGGCCGTCAGCAGCCCTTGGGAAGCAGCCGGGATCAAAACATGCCGCACCTGCTCAATGGGAGCGAAGCCCATCGCCCCGGAAGCCAGCCTGAGGTTCGGGTCGATGCGCTCGAGCCTGGCATGAAAGACCAACGCGATGGTCGGCAAAATGAGGATACTCAAGGTCAGCGCGGCTGTCAGCAGAGTGAAGCCGGTTCCTGCCTCAAGCCAGTCTCGCATCCGGGGAACCAGCAAAAAGACTGAAACAAAGCCATAAATAACGGTAGGAATGCCGGTCATGAAATGGATCAGCGTGACGAGGAAACGGGCCACTGCAGGCGGCGCTAAAGAATGGGCAAGGAAGCAAATCCCAATTGCCGGAGGAAAAGCGAGCGCCAAAGCCAGCAAAGAGAGGGCAAGCGAGCCTGCACACATTGGCAGAATGCCGTATCTGCCGCCAAAGGGCCGCCACTGCAGGGAGAACACCTCTCCGAGTTCGCCGGATGTAAACAAGGGAAGGCAAAAGCAGACGAGTAACAAAAGAATCGAAACGATCGCCACCGCTGAAATCACGGTGGCGACCAGTAAAGCGCCCTCGACCCACTTCTCCACTACCTGCCTGGAACGGAAGCTGTACTTGCGGCCGGCTTGCATCTCTATTGGAGGGAAAAATAGCCGTGCCGCTTTATGATCTCCGCCCCATCCGGACTCAGGATATAGTCAATGAAGGCCTGGACCAGCCTGGAAGGGTCTCCCCTGGTGTTCATGTAAAGCTTGCGGACCACCGGATAACTGCCGTTCAGGGCATTTTCCTGCGAAGCTGCAACTCCGGCTAGACTCACCGCCTTGACACTCTCGTCAACATGGCCGATGCTTACATAACCTATCGCCTCCGGATCTTGAGCCACGGCAACCTTCATGGCCCCGTTCGATGGGACGATGTTCGCCGATGTGGCCACCGGTCCTTTGTCGAGCAGCTTCTTCCAGAACACCTCACGGGTTCCGCTCGCCTCGTCACGGCTAAACAGGTGAATCGCAGCGTCCTTGCCACCGACCTCCTTCCAATTGGTGATCTTTTCGGCAAAAATGTCTCTGATTTCTTCCGGGGAAAGGTCGGCAACGGGATTTCGAGGATGGACCACGGTGGCTACGCCATCCAGAGCGAATGGGTACGATTTGAGACCGTATTTTTCGATTTCCACCGGGGAGAGCGCCCGCCCGGTATTGCCGATATCCACCAGGCCTTCCCCCACCTTCTGCACGCCGATCCCGGACCCGCCCCCTTCAACGGTGATCCGCACCGCGGGATTGAATGTCATGATATTTTTGGCCGCGTCATTCATGACCGGTATGTGGGCCGTTCCCCCGGCAATGCTGATGGTCCCTTCCATCCCTTTGAAGTTTTCCAGCGCGCCACAATATCCCTGGTTTAAAGGTAACAAGATGCTCATTACCAAAAGAACCGGGACAAACCATGGACCATTGACCTGTTTCATTTTCACCTCCGTTAGACAGTTCATCGTTTAGTACTGTTCTGCACAATTGGATCTGCGAAAATTTTGTTCGCCAGTTACGCTAACCGGCATGACCCGATGGTCACAACCGAACATGAAAGTCTCCTGAGTCACGCAACCGTCATTCCCGCATGGTTCCAGCGGAATCCAGAACAAGCAGCCTGGATACCCTCCCTGGCGGGTATGACGCAGAGAGCTCTCATACAATTAAGCGCAGAAATGCCCGAGGAAAAGATGACTGCTTTTATATAAAGCTGTTCTGTAGAGCTTTGTTTTAGAAAGTCCGGCTCAACCGGCCATATTTCTGCCAAAAAGCGCAGCTCCAAGCGCTCCAACCATATCCGGATTTTCAGGAACAATCACTTGCCGTTCCAGTTGCTCCCCAAGCAATTTGCGCACGCATCGATTGTGCGCAACTCCCCCTGCAAACAGCAGTGGGTGCTCGGCTCCGATGCGTCGAAGCATCGACAGAGTGCGCTGCACGATAGCCAAATGCAGCCCCATGGCGATGTTTTCAGCCGACTCGCCCCGAGCCATGAGGGAAGTGGCTTCACTTTCGGCGAACACCGTGCACATGTTGCTGATCTGAATGCGTTTGTCGGAGCTCATTGCAAATTCCCCAAACGACTCCAACGGAATCTGCAAAGCGGTCGACATAAACTCCAAAAACTTGCCGGTACCTGCCGCGCAACGGTCGTTCATTTCGAATTTAGCCACCTTGCCATTGGTCATGAGCGCAATGACTTTGGTGTCCTGCCCGCCTATATCCAGGACGGTGCGGGCATCGGGGAAAAGATGGCGAGCGCCCACAGCGTAGGCTTGAATCTCCGTAATCGTAGTGACATTCAAGCCTTTGACGGTGTCGGCAAACAGTTTGCGGCCGTAGCCCGTTGCCACGAAATGGCGGGCGTTCACTTCCTGCATGAGCCTTTCGCATTGGCGGAGAGGGTCGAAGGTCGTCGGTGCCTTCACCTGATGAACCGGTCTGGTACCGTTTAGCACCACCAGTTCAATGGAGCGCGAGCCAATGTCAATCCCGGCGACATAGTTATTGTTCACGTCGTTACTGCACCTTTCTATTTACGCACCATCTCCACGAAGGCTTCCACCCTCGTTTTCAATTGCTCAACGTCTTCCATGCTGTAGTCCGTTTCGATAGAGAGCATCGGAACATTCGCATCATTGAGGGCCTTCTCAACTTTGAATGCTTCCATGGCGTAGGGTTGGCAAAAAGAGAGCCCGTAGTGGATCACGCCATTTACGTTAAGGTCTTTTGCCATAGCAACGATGTGCTCGAGCCGTTCTATATTGGGTGTGAAACAAGCGCAGTCGATTTTCATGTATCGATCGGCCACAAGCTCGATGAGTTGATCCAGGCTTGCGCCGTTATCTTGCACCAGATCCCGAATGTTGCGCGTGCCTATACAGGATTCTTCCCCAACAATGACCGCACCGGAGGATTCCACGATGTAGGGCAGCTTCCAGTTGGGCACTGCCATGGGGCAGCCTGAAAGCATCAGACGCGGCGCTTCTTTGGGTACTACACCCTTGCCCGACTTCACCCGGCTCTCGATCTCGTCGCATAGCTTGGTGATGTTTTCAGTGAAGCGAATGGGGTCGTCATAAAAACTGATCTGATTCACCAGCAGCACGTCGCGCCCGGAGATGGGAACGGGACTTGCCGCTCGCAGACGATTCAGACGCTGCAGCACTTCGCGCCTTTTGTTGACGACACGGATTGCTTCACGCAACTTGGAAGCATTGATTGACTTTCCCGTTATTTCTTCAATTTTGTCTTTGAAACGAAGGACTTCCGCTTTCCAGAGATCGCGGTCGCAACCGTTTTTCATCTGCGGGATTTCCATCACATAGACCGGGGCGTAATCCGCAAAGATTTCATAGGCTTTCTTCTTGCCGTCACAAGTCGTCTCTCCCACCACCAGATCACAGGACTCAATATATGGACAGAGCCTCGATAATTTGAAGCCGACAAAAGATTTGATCAAAGCGCAGGTGTTTCTTGGCAAAATCTTTTCCGCGGACTCTTTGCCCGCTTCTGCACCGGCGCACAAACCAACCTGAACGGCATCGGCAGCCAGCACAATCTCTTCCGGAACGAAAACACAGAACGTGCCGATCACCTTTTTCCCCTGGGTCTTGGCGTCCTGAAGCTCCTTGATGCGCAACCCGTGGACTTCTGAAAGCACGAAGTCCATGTACTCCATGCCCTTGAGGCGCCCTTCCTGACTCAGATAAATGTCTCCATAGAACTTGCCCAGGACCTCCAGCAGCCCGGCATGGGCCCCGAGGTCGAGGTTCAATTTTTCCCACATGGCATCATAGGGTTGTGTCATGACTATTCTCCCGGTAATTGGAATCAATTTGCCTGTATCCCGTCAGATCGGGGCGAAAAGCAACTCCCGCTCCCAAATAAATTGAACCAGGCCATATATCAAATAGGTAATTGCGATGAATTGTCGCCGGTTCATCGACGGGGACAATGCGCGGGAAAGACCTTGAAAAACTTAAGATTGTAATCCGTGCTTTGATCGAAGAAGAAAAGCTTGATCCCATTCATCGCGACCACAAACTCGTCGGCAATTGGAAGGGTCGTCGAGATGCCATATTCAACCTGATTGGCTGCTTATCTACAAGCAAGAAGGGACCCGCATCATATTCGAACGTACAGGGAACACTCTGACCTGTTCCAGAAATGAAAGCAAGGTCAAGCGCAATCAAGAGCTTGTCCGTGAGTGCCTTCGGCATGTATTACGGAACATGTTCCTACGTCCCACAATATTTGATTTGAACAATATCAAGTAATCTGATCCTACCTATTTCGCTATACCTTGCCATGCTTTTGCATTGTACCCCGTCCACCCCGTGCGCCGGGCCCGAGCCGGTCCCAAAACCACGCCAGATAACGGCTCGGCATCAGCGGCGGCGCCGAAGCAGCCCGGATGATCGACATTACTGGTTGTCGTGGTGCCACCGACGGCGCCGTCCGTGGTGCAGGCCATCGTCAGCCGCAATATCTATTCTACTGATGACGATGCAGAATCCAGTTCAGACGCTTTCTTCGGAGCCCCTTCAATGGCTCCGTTGTCAAATCCTGGCCTTGAACGCATAAAAGCTGCCATCTTTCGGTAGTACTCAGCGGCCATCCTATTCTGTCCCTTGGCTTCATAGACAGTTGCCAGTCTTTCGAGCCCATCAACATCGTCCGGATATCGCTCCAATAGTTTGTGACACCGAGCTTCCGCTTCGTCCAGTTTCCCGGCTTGGATAAGATCAATGACACTATTCGATAGATTGTCCAACTCCTCCATTTGGGCATGGACCTGTTTGAAGATATCTGAAGGAGCCTGCTGCGGCCATGTCGCTGAGACCGGTTCGCGCAACAAACAGCATTTGCCTTTCGCTCCAATGCGATAATGAATCGTGTCGCAGAACGAGTTATCCAATGCGATTCATGTTATTTTTATGATTAGTGAACAACCAGCTTCGACAAGCTGGAAAGGAGAGAAAATCAAATGAAAACCAGAAACTTTCTTCTGTCGTTTTTGGTGTTCGTTTTCCTAACGGCCTCCGGATGTGTTGCAACAAACGGTTATTACTACGGTTACAGCGACTACAGCTATGGGCCTTATGGATATTTCGGCTACTACCCATACGACCGGGGTGTAAAGAGACACGGACATCACTATTACCGCAAACATGACCGCCGTCATGTCCCCAGGGAACATCGCGGCAGTAAACGGTTCTATCGGAGCCCGCGCGGTGAACGCCAACGATCCCACTCGTACTTTGGTGAGCGCCGAGGGCGGGGAAGACAAGAGCTTCGAGGCGGATCGATCCGGCGCCATGAGCGCTTCCGGCAACAAAGGGGCTTCGGTGGCAATAAAGGGAGCCGTTAAGATTTAGCGGGATTGCGGATGAGGCTTGAAGCCTGAATCGGCCGACCTCACTCCGCTTCCCCCCTTTACCGGGATCATGGCTGCAACGTTCTGCAGTTCGATCGTGCAGCCCGAAAGGTGAGGTGTGCGACTTTGTCGTGCTGCGTAGATTGACGACCAGCCGGAAACGGGTTATGCATCGACTGCTCCCGTCATGGAGCAGGTCAACCAAAGGAATCCATATGATCGAATACCAAACCGCCCCAGCCGATAATCGGGCCCTTTGCTGCAGTGAGGTGTAATGAGACGCTTCCCATCGACAACTCTGCATGGAGCCATGCCCATTGTTCCGCTTCAGCTCCTGTTGATCGGCATTTTCCTTTTGTCATCTCAGCTGTCGGGCTGCTCTTTTCAGGCAAGGCCGTTCATAAAGACGCAAGAATCAACTCAATCGACCGACAGCACCTTCAACAGGACCGAGGCATCGCGAACTGCCTCTAAAATAGAGGCGGTCTGCATTTATACCATTGCCGACGGCCAGAGTTTTCAGCGCGTTCTTTCCGAGCAAGATATAAGGAAGGATCATCGGCTCAACGTGGCAGGTTACGTAAGTGGCGTCGTTGTTCTGGGCAGTCCCGGCCTGACGATATCCATCGACGGCAATGAGGCGAACAGGGCATCGAGAGATGCGGACGGGAGCTTCGACATCAAGAATTTCGGGAAGCTGCATCCCGATGAGATGATTCCTTCCGGCAGGACTTACTACGGGCTCGATCGATTCCAACGGAAAATCGGCTCTCGGGAGGAGCCCACCTTCCATGCCTATTCGTTTTTTCCCACCATACTCGCCGTTTCCGTCAGTGAGAGGAACGACTTTTCCATCACCATCGCATCGAAAGATCAAGCGCTCAACCTATTCATCCGTCAATGCGGACACAAATCGATATGCACTCTTGGCGGAGATCGAGAGTA
>JAVEVM010000107.1:0-7615 GCA_034005055.1 Desulforhabdus sp.
GGTGTAATCTTTCAGCTCCTTGATCAACGCTACGGGATCCTCACCCACACAGTAAAAATGGCCCACATCGAAATTGAGGCCAAATGCGTTTGCGTCCAGATGCTGAAACAATTCCAAAAACTGAGCACTGTTCTCGATCAGCAGGCCGGGCTCGGGCTCGATGAGCACCCGAACGCCTTTATCGAGCGCCCGCTGCTCGACCTTTTTCAAACCCTCCAGGAAGAGCTCTAATCCTTCTTCGCGGCTCGAATCCTGGAGCGGACCTCCAGGCTCGGTTGAAATGTTGGAAGCACCGAGCTTCTCCGCCAGATCGATGCAGCGCAGCGTGTAATCGAGCCGCTTGGCTCTCAACGACGGATCCTTTTCGATCCAGGAAGGGTGATACGTGTCTCCATCGGCATGGTGCATAAAGGCATTGACATTCGCCACTACCAGACCGGTATCGCTCAGCACGCTGCGGATTTCATCGATCTCCTGCTCGCTCAGATGCAAGGGAAAGGCGTGCGGCACATCGGCCATGATCTCTATGCCCTCATAACCCAGGGAGGTCACGATTTTTATGGCTTCAAACAGGCTGTAGCGGGTAAAGGCATTGGCACTAAAAGAGAATTTCATGTTTCCTCCTTCAGACAACTTATCGTCAGGACGGTTTGGAAGTCCTTTGTTCTGCCTGCTCTGCATAGTCCAGGAGCAGCCGGTACTGCTCGTAGAGACGGTGCTCTGTCACCCCGAGCGGGGCCTTGAAGTAAGAGGCAAGGTGCGGCATGAGCCCGCTTTCGCCACGTCTTTTGGCAAATTCGGCCAGACGAACCAGATCCAGAATGAGAGGGGCGGCGAGAATCGAATCATAGCCCTGCCAGACGAACTGCAGCGACATTCTGGCCCCCAGAAACCCCTTGAAATGAATGAAGTCCCAAGCCGTTTTCTGATCGTCCAGGGAGGGCACATAATCGATATGAACCCTGGAGTGCGGGGCATAACCCAAAATCTCGGCAAGGATTCGGTCCTTTGTTCTAATTTTCGATTCCCGATTTTCGGGATGATTGAGAATCGATCCATCCATATTTCCAAGGATGTTAAACCCCTCCCAGCTCAGCACTTCCAAATTGCGACACGAGAACATGGGTGCCAAAACCGATTTCACCAGGGTCTCGCCGGTTTTTCCGTCGTTTCCCATTACCGGCACCCTGTTTGATTCGGCCAGTTCTACAACGGCAGGGATAAGTGCTGCATTGGAGGGTGTGAAATTGATGTACGGGCAGCCTTCCTTAACTGCGGCGTAGGCGTAGATTGTGCTCGCTCTAACGGCTTCTACCTGGTTGCGGTCCAGGCAGTATTCGAATGCCGCCAGATTCTGTTGGCGATCATCGATTTCCAAAACAGGCTCGGTAGATGCCAAGTTGACCACAACCATTTCATCGAGAGAATGCTCTTGTCTGAACCACTGCAAACATTTGCGGACCTCGGAAATTTCGTCCCGCAATGAGCCGTCTCTCGAAGGGCAAGATGCGGCCAATTGCTGGATCGCATCTCCGCAGTTTCTTACCGTCCCCTTGCTGAAGCCCCGTACAATATCCTGGAATTCCGCTTCGATCGCAGCGTAAACCGAATGCCCCAATCCCGGTGCCAGATTCAGCACCTGGCGAACCGCGTCGGGTGTCGCCCGGTCTCGAATATCACAACCGCCGAACACGATTGCATCCAGGTCAACGAGTGCGAGACCGCTGAAGACTTCCGTTGTCGTGATCATTCCGGTCGCCTCGGTCAAGCCCTTGCGCAGAGCCAATGCACCCACAATTACCGTGGTCGAAATCGAACCTAAGGCGCCAATCAGCCACACACCCAGTTTCTTTTCTTTCATAACAAATTTACTTCCCGAGGAAGAAATCGCCCCGTTGTCAATCTAAAAAAAGCAGCCTGACCGTTCAACACACTAATAATAGGAGGAAACGGCCTGATCCGCTACTCCCGTCCACCTCTGTACGTCGTTTTTTCCAGCGGCAGCAGCGTGCAGTTGTGCGGCAATGAACCGCTCTGCATGACTACATCGATGCTGATCCCGCCCCGCGCATACCACAGGCCCACCACCCGGAGGTACTTGGGCTTCATGACTTCATCGAGGCGCTTGTGAACATAGACCGTGCAATCCTCGTGAAATGCACCGTGATTGCGGAAGCTCGCCACGAAAAACTTAAACGACTTGCTTTCGACAAGACGTCTATCAGGAGCGTAATCCACGATTATGGTGGCAAAGTCGGGTTGACCGGTAATAGGACAAATGCTGGTAAACTCCGGAGCGGTCAAACGAACCACGTAGTCGGTTCCCGGATGAGGATTGGCAAATGTTTCGAGTATGGCTTCCTGTGGGGTTTTCGGCAATTCGACGTAATGACCCAGCTGGGTCAATTCCGGTTTCTCATTCCATGTCATTTACTTGCATTCCTTGATGTAAGCCGGCGTGCAATCGAAGCTCGATCTGACGGCTGAAAGTTTTAATCTGACGGTGAAGAGACGAGAAAGTGCGCAGAGCTTTCCCCGCACCACCTGCGCCCTAGCGGTGATTGGCTGCATATACGGTTGGATCGGGCAGGCCCGCTTCGGCAAAACCTTTCTTGCGCAGCAGGCAACTATCGCAGGAACCGCAGGCCCTTCCCTGTTCGTCAGGATCATAACAGGAGTGGGTGATAGAGTAATCGATACCCAGCTCGGTTCCGCGCTGAATAATCTGGCTTTTACTGAAGGCGATCAGCGGGGTATGGATGGTGAACTGCAGCCTGCCCTCAACCCCTTCTTTGGTGCCTAAATTCGCCACCTGCCTGAAGGCGTCGATGAATTCCGGGCGACAGTCGGGATAGCCCGAGTAATCCAGGGCGTTTACGCCGATAAAGATGTCCTGCGCTCCGAGCACTTCCGCCCAAGCCAAGGCAAAGGATAGAAAAATCGTATTCCTGGCAGGCACGTAGGTTACGGGAATTCGGCTCTGCATTGCCTCTACCGGGATATCCTTGGGGACTTCAAGATCGCCGGTCAGAGCTGAGCCTCCGATGCGATCCAATGGGAGGTCCAGCACCAGGTGCTCTTTGATGCCAAGGACGGCGGCCGCCCGCTTCGCCATTTCGATTTCGATTTTATGCCGCTGATGATAATAGAAGCTCAAAGCGAAGACCTCAAACCCCATCGATTTGGCAATGGCCGCGCAGGTGATCGAATCGAGGCCGCCCGAGAAAAGGACAACCGCTTTGGGCGAAAACTTTTCCTGCATTAAACCCCTCTTTGTGTCGGATCCCAAATGTACTTGTGCAGCTGCAGATTTAAACGAACCTTGAGTTGATCTGCCAAGACCCACTCCGCCAGTTTCTCGGGTGCGAGCCAATCGAAGACCGGTGAAAAAAGAACAGAGCTTCTGCACTCCGGATTCTGCCGCACTGCGTAATAAATATTGCACGCGAACTCATAGTCATGCCGGTTTCCGATGACGCATTTGACTTCATCATGATCCTGCAAGCGGTCGATATTCGCAAAATCGTTGGAACCGGCCTCTCCGCTGGACGGGCATTTAAAGTCCACTATCTTGATACAGCGTCGATCGACCCGGCTGATATCCTTGCTGCCGTTGGTCTCCAGGAGCACGGTCCAACCCGAATCAAGCAGCCCTTCAATCAGCTCGGGCGCTTCATCCTGCAAGAGGGGCTCCCCGCCGGTTACCTCCGCCAGCCTGCAGTTGATGGATTGGGCCCGCTGCAGGATGTCGGCAACGCTCATCTCCGCTCCCTCGTAGTAAGCATACTGCGTATCGCAGTAGGAGCAGCGCAGGTTGCATCCGGTCAGACGGATAAAGAGACAAGGCCGTCCCGCATAACTCGATTCACCCTGAATGCTATAAAAAATCTCATTAACACGTAGCAATGCTTCTCCCCCCGCTACAGCCGATCGTCAGCAAATCTTTACCGGCTGTCCATCTTAACTCATCGATTGCTGTCAGCCAACAGACGCTCGATGTTTCCTGCCAGAATCGCCTCTCTTTGCCGGTCGGAGAGATCCAGGCACAAAATCTTTTCGAGCTCGCTTGCCGGATCGCCAAAAGGAAAATCGGAACCGAACATGATCCTTTCATGGCCATACCTGCGAATATAATCCGCGACTATGCCGGCCGGCGCAAAAGCGGTATCGGCATATACGGTCGGCAGCTCCCAGACGCCGGCGGCGCAGAATCTGTCATAGCCGCCGTTAAGAAGACCGCAGTGCGGAATAATCACCTTGACGCCGACTGCCAATTCATTGATGAACCGTAACGTATTCTCCCATTCTTCCTCGAGGCAAACGGGCATGCCTCTTTTTCGAATCTCTTCAATGGCGACTTTGCAGCAGGGATCATCATAGCGATAACGAGGCTCGTTCGGATGCCGGTGCCACTTGATTCCCCGGTGCTCCGCACAAAGTCGGTCGACGGCAAAGTCATTCCAGATGAAAAAGTAGGGATAGACCTTGAAATCGCGGTCGGCCAGGGTCGCCAGGTAATCATTGGCGGCCTGCCTTCTCTCCTGCCAATCCGGATGATCTTCAAAATCTGGATCATAACGGTCGTAGATTTCCATGACGGGCGGAAAGAGAACAGCGCCGTTAATGCCGCTGTTCCCGACGCGGCTGATGTAATGCTGCAAATCTTGCGGCGGATACTTGTCCTGGCGCCCGCAATGGGCATGAGAGTCAATGATTAGCGGCTGCATCGGATCTCCCCAAGCTGCTCTCTTTCAAAAAACGAAAACCGTCTTGAGCTCTTCGTTCAGTTTCAACCTGGCAGAAAACTCCCTGCCTTTTTTCGATATAAAGCCGTTTATGATCCCTGTTTGTCCCTCCTCCAAAAGCTTCTTCACATCCGCTTCACTCAGCTTCTTGCCTGCAATCTCCTTCCAAATGACAAACTTGCAGCCCCCGTCCTGTTCCCGCCATTTACTGCATCCGAAGCCCTTTTTCCCCTCGACGACCTCGCCGCCGCAGCGCGGGCAGACCCCCAGTGCGGATGGCTCCCCGGGCGCATTGTTCGAGTCAGGTGCGGCAGGTGCCGCATCTTGAGCAGCCATCACGAAACGGGTGAGCCATCGGCCCTCTTGCTTGTTTTCTTCCAGCTTGAGCGAAGCTGTAAACGGTTTCCCGTCTTTTGCAGTAAACTTCAGCGGGGCGGTAATTTCACCCGATAAAAGCAATCGTAGAGTCTCCGCTGTAATCTTCTGCCCGGCAATCTCTTTCCACACAACGAATCGGCATCCTCCGTCCTGCTCTCGCCAGTTCGAGCAGCCAAACCCCTTTTTCCCTTCGATGATTTTCCCGCCACAAGCCGGGCACATACCCAAAGGCTGCGGCACGGTTTTATGCATGTCGTTCATTTTGAGCTCCTCGACCCCTTCGGCCACAAATTTCCTGATGGCTGCCATAAATCCATTCGAGTCGCCAATTCCCTGGGCGATCTTTTCCAGCTCCATTTCCCACCGGGCTGTCTCCTCCGGCATCGCAATCGCTTTGGCGATTTCAAACCGACGCAGGTTATCGATCAAGGAACAGCCCTTTGCCGTCGGCCTCAGCTTCTTTTGTTCGCGCACGATATAGAGACGAGCCAGCAGCGTCTCGATGATCTGCGCCCGGGTCGCCTGTGTGCCCAGGCCCACATCCCCTTTGAAAATCTTTTTGAGCTCCTGCTCGGAAACATAACGGGACGGATTGGTCATGTCTTTCAAAAGCAGCGCTTCGCTGTATTCCGGCGGGGGCAGCGTCATTTTTTCATCCAGAGCAGCTTCTTCGACCCGGGCCGGCTCGTCTTTTTCCAGCAGCGGCAGATCCTGCTCTCCGGATTCTGTTTTTTCCTCATCGCTCTGAGCATCCCGGGCGTAGACAACCTTCCACCCCGGGACAACCGGTCGGTTTCCCCTGGAGCGAAAAGTCTCTTTCTGCACTTCAGTGATCACCTCGGTGGCCTCATACTCATAATCGGGATGAAATGCCGCAGCAAACCGCTTCAAGACCAGGCGATAAATCAGACTTTCGCTCCTGCCCGCGCGCTCAGGAAGCGGAGCGAGCGGTATCAAGGCATGATGATCGGTCAGCTTGGCATCGTTGAAGACTCTTTTGTTGGACGCTGCAATCAGCTTAGCCTGAACACCCCGGAAAATGTCTGAGTAGGCGGAGGTCAATTTTTGGATCAGCTTTTTGACCAAATCGACATTTTTCGACCCAAGCACCTTAGAATCGGTTCTCGGGTAGGAAAGGCACTTCTTCTCTTCATAGAGCTTCTGGGCAATATCCAGCGTTTGCCTGGCGGAAAAACCGAATTTGGAGTTCGCATCGCGCTGCAGATCGGTCAACGAATAAAGGAGCGGGGGAGCCTGCTTTTTCTGTTCGCGCTTTACCGACTTCACTTTGCCCGTCTGGCCGGTGATGAGGGCAAGGACCTGCTCGCCTGCTTGTTTAGTGTCGAAGCGGTTCTGATCTTTTTTGAACCAGGTACCCCACCATGTAGCTTCGGCCCGATCGAGCGCCGAAAAATTGGCCTTGAGCACCCAGTAAGGCTCCGGCTTGAACTCATCGCGCTCGCGCCGGCGGTCGACCAGCAGGGCCAGAACCGCCGTTTGGACGCGCCCGACCGAGTACACGTTACCAAGGCCGCCCAGCTTGAGGGTTGCGGCCCGCGATAGATTCATCCCCACCAGCCAGTCGGCCGCCTGCCTGGCCTGACCCGCCTGCCACAAGCGATCGTAGTCGGCTGCGGGTCTGAGGCTTTGAAGAGCTTCCTTGACGATCGGCGGTGTCAGAGCCTGGGAAGTCCAAAAGCGGTAAATGTCACCGTTAAGAGCGGGGACAGAACTCAGAATCGTGCGGGCGATCACTTCCCCCTCCCGTCCGGCATCAGTTGCAATCACAATCTGTCGGGCGTCTTTTCGAGTGAGCTGTTTTTGAACAATTTTGAGTTGTTTTTGAGTGCCGGGAATGGGCTTGTATTTCAAGTGTTCGGGCAAGATGGGAAGCGTCTTAAAGCTCCATTTTTTCCATTTGGCGTCGTAATCGGCAGGGTCGGCAAGCTCAACCAGATGGCCCACTGCCCAGGTGATCACGTAGTCGTCGCCTTCTATGAAGCCTTCCTTCTTTCCTTTCAAACCGAGTGCCAGGGCAAAATCTCGTGCAATTGACGGCTTTTCTGTCAAAATCAAGGTCTTCAAGACATCCCCCGCAGTTTCGGCAATACTTGCCTATTATCCCAGCCTTTATGCTGAATTGCAAATCGACGTTGATGGAAATTTACATTTTCTACGATCACACGAGCCGCAAGGGAGGAAGCCAGGGTGCTCTTTCTCGCTTTCGAACAGACGGGTTGCATGAAGCGAAAACGAAGGCGACTTTGGTCAACAAGATACTTTGCTGAAAAGGCGGGTACGGTACCGGAGATGGAGCCCGAATCCGGCTCACTCGGAGCTTTGGGCAGGTGCTTGCTGGCTTCTGCAGATCGCCTTGTTGATTAGATTGGCTTGATAGCCCGCGCCGAATCCATTGTCGATATTGACAACAGATACTCCTGGAGCGCAGCTGTTCAGCATGCTGAGCAGCGCGGACAAACCTCCGAAGCTGG
>JAVEVM010000108.1:0-7604 GCA_034005055.1 Desulforhabdus sp.
GCCATAACGGTTGAGCAATCTTGTCAGTGTTTCAGTTGAAAAATAATGCAGATGCGTCGGTGGATGGATCAGTCGCCACGATTCTCCCTTTAGACTTGCATTCAGGCTCTTGATATCACCGGTTGTGATTGTCAGCAGCGAGCCCGGGTGCATGTGGCGGGCCAGCTTCTCTAAATAAAGATGAGGGCAGCGCAAATGCTCCATCGTATCCCACAAGCACACCACATCGAATTCTCGGTCGTCTAAATCGGCTTGGGTGAAGTCTCCTTGAAGAACGTCAAGGCCCAAGTTACGGCGGGCATAGCATATACCATCTTCCGAAATGTCTATTCCGGAGACGCTTTCAAAATAATCTCGTGCAAGATCGAGGAAAAAACCGTATGCGCAGCCGATCTCAAAAAGGCTTTTGTGCTCGCCGGGCACAAGAAACCTTTGCAGAGTTTTCAATCGAAGCATGAAATTCTTCTGCAGGGCATTTTTATCCGCAACGTAGTCGTTGTACTCTTCGCCAAAGAAGTAATTTTTCGAGTACAGCTCTCGCAGCTCGTCATCGGTTAAATCATAGTCGGCAAAAACATGCCCGCACTCGGAGCAGACAACCAGACCCTTATAAAACTTGCGAGCTGAAGAGCCTGAACAAACCGCGCAGTTAAGTCGGATCAATGTCATTCTCCAAGATCAAGAACCGGAGCACGTCTGCTAAAGTCAGAGGTATTTTAATCAAAATTGGCCACACCTCACCGGTAGCGGTTATAGGCGAAGGCCGGAAGGATTTGGTGCGGCAATGATATCGATGTGATCACAACCCTTTTGCTCATAAATGGACATGACTTTTCCCGGGTCTCGATGGCAGGATGTGACATCCAGCTCTTCGAATACGAGAAGCTCATAGGTTTCATCAAGCATGAGCTCATGCAAATATTCTTCCGGTGAGACTTTAGATACCGCTTCAATGGAAGCAGGAGAGAATTCGGAGATTATGACCGGGCAATGCTTCGTAAGGAGCTTTTTTCCTCCCATGAGCATCAAGTATTCAGCGCCTTCGATATCGACCTTCACAAAATCCAAGCGTGCTATTTTGGCTGACATTTCATCGAGAGTAACGGAATATACCAAGGTACTGTCGAACACAGACCTGAAATCGTTTACTATGGGTGAAATAACCCCATTTGTACCGGCTTCATTATATAAATAAAGAGAGGACTTGTCGCTCAAAGCAAGCGGGAAAATTTCTATATTTTCGAATTCGTTCACCTGTTTGTTCAAACAAAGCAGCTTTACGTTGAAGCTGAAGGGCTCGAAAGAGTAGATTCGACCGTTGGAGCCCACAAGGCTAGCCGACAGCATACTGAAGTACCCAATGTTTGCGCCGACATCAAGAAAATGATGACCTGAAATGAGATTCTTGCGTAAGAACTTCGTTATGTGCGGTTCATACGTTTTTGTATTATAGAGGCATCTTCCCAGCAGCTGATCGTTTTTGGGCACGTAGAACTTAAAGCCTTCAATATCCATCAACTCGATATCGTCAGCCTCAAACAGGCCCAATTTACGATTCTTAAACTCGAGGCTGTTCAAATAAATAGAAACCACATCTTCAAGCCGGCCGCCTGCAAAGCCAGAATGCCCCGGCCACTCGTGTTTTTGCGGCAGCCTTCCGAGCAGCAGTCTAAAACAATGGTAAATGTCTTCTAAGGTACATTGACTATCGAAATGGTTGTTCCATGGCTCCACTAAAGAAAGCTTCTTCATTCAGTCCCAAAACATGATCCATTCTCCAATTTCTTGTGGAAATACAGACGGTTGCGACGAGCTGCCGAGTTTCGAATTCATGACTCACTTGGCTTGCTTTCCGCACCTTCCATTCCCGAAGCGTTTATCTTTTCCGCAACGATATAATGTGGTCTCCCTTTAACTTCGTCAAATATAGCCCCCACGTACTCGCCGATTATACCCATGAATATCAATTGAATACCACTAAAGACAGAAACCAGGACGGCCAACGTCGCCCATCCCGGAGGAAAATGCGAGTATAGAAAGTATTGAACTACGATGATGAGGGTAAATACAAAGCCGAGGCCGGCAAACCCCATACCCACAAACACTGCCGCCTGCAAAGGGCGCTTGCTGAAGGAGAGAATACCATGCACTCCGAAGGTTATCATGCGCCTGAATGTGTATTTGCTTACCCCTGCTTCTCTTTTCCGAACCCGGAAATAGATCCCTTTGTTCTTAAACCCAACCCAGCTAAACAATCCTCTCAGGAACTGATTCCTCTCTCGAATCTGATTTCTAAATACATCGGCGACCCGCCGCGATATCAATCTGAAATCGGCAGCGCTCTCGTTGATCGGTATCTGTGAAATTTTATTGATAATTTTGTAAAATAATTTGGATCCTGCTTGCTTGAAGACTCCAATCTCTTCCGAATCCTGGCGGATTGTGTAGACAATATCATAGCCTTTCTCAAATTCGGTCAACATCTTCGGTATCAGATCAGGGGGATGCTGCAAGTCGCAGTCCAGCATCACTATTATGTCAGAGTCGCTGTGATCGATCCCTGCAAGGAGGGACATTTGGTGTCCGAACCGTGAAGAAAGAACGATGACCTGCACCGAGGCATCTGCTGCGGCTATTGCTCGCAGGCGCTCAAGGGTTAAGTCAGTGCCGGGATCGACGACAAAGAGCACATTGGTAAGGTAGCGCTCCTTCAGCCCTGCAAGAACGCTTTTCAATTCCGAATAAAATGAATCGATGACTTCCTCTTCATTATATACCGGACTTATTACCGTCAGGGTTTTCTTCATCTTAGATCAACTCATCCAGCATATGTTGCAGAGTTTCTTCTAAATTCTGTTGGGGGGCATAGCCGAGAATGCCCTTCAGCTTCTCGGTGCTGCCGTAGTGAAACGGCACGTCGACTGCCTTGAAACGAGCAGGGTCGATTTTGACTTCTATGTCCGCTCGGGAAAGTCTAATCAATGCTGCCAGAAGATCTCCGATAAGAACTCCTTTTCCAGAGCAGACGTTGACTATTTCGCCATATGCAGACGGTGTCCGGATGATATCCCAGTAGATTTTGACTACTTCATCAACGTCGATAAAATCCCTCGAGCTGTTTAGATTTCCCACTCTGATTTCAGACCGGTTGCGGCCGTTCACGATCTCCTTGATTTGCAGGGCGAAGCTTTGCGCAACCAGGTGGTCCGGCATACCGGCTCCAAGGATGTTGAACGGACGGACAATAACAACGGGCCGACCGCGTTTTGCCGCCGCCAGCCCTATCAATGTTTGAGCAAGCTTGCTTATTCCGTGGTGGTCATAGGGATGGGCGGAAAGATCCTCATGGATAGGCAGTTGTTCCGGAGTCACCAGACCGTATTCGGCTGACGAGCCAACCAGCAGCACGGGACACGATTCATTGCCGTGGAGCTCCAGGGCACGCATCAAAGCAGCGGCATAGGCGGTGTTTATGCGATAGAACAGAGCAGGGTCTGCAGCAGCTGAAACACCGGCCAGATGAAAAACATAGTCTGGCTGCACCCGGGAAATCGCCGCAGAGATATCTTCAACGCTGGTTGGATTCACCACATGGCAGGTCAAATCTTTGATGGTACGTTGACTGAGCGCATGAACTTCAACACCCTCTTTTTCAATATGCTTAATCAGGTGGCGACCGCAAAATCCACCCGCACCGGTTATTAGAGCTCTCATGCTTCACCTGGAAGAAATTCCGCTCGCTTCGCTTCAAAGATTTCATTCGCGGTGTGATAGTCGTCGATCCTGCCTATATCGAGCCAGTAGCAAGCCTCCGAATAGCACTGCACCACTAGCCCCTCTTGCTGCATCTTCATTAAGAGATCAGGGATATCCAGATATTCCCCCGGGATCAGAAACGGTTTCACCCATTCCTTATTGAAAGCGTTTATGCCCATGCTCACTGAAAAATCGTAAGTGGGCTTCTCGATATAGCGAACGAGCCGGTTGCTTCCATCCACCTCGACAACGCCGAAATCGATTTTGACCTGCCTTGGGTACATCCCAACGGTTGCAGCCGATCTCATCGCCATGTGCTGTTTGTAAAGATTTGCAAAATTGAGTGTGGTTAACAGATCGCCATTCATAACCAGGAAATTATCTCTCAAACGATCCATCGCCAAAGCTATGGGGCCGGCTGTTCCGAGCGCCTTTTTTTCAAAGGAATAGACGATCTCCAGCCCATATTGGCGGCCGTCCTGAAAAAAGGCTTGAAAAAGGTGGCTCATGTGTCCGACTGCCAGAATGACTTCACTAACCCCTGCTCTTTTCAGCTGTTTCAGAATTATGTCAAGAATGGGGTAATCCCCGATGGGCATGAGAGGTTTAGGAATAACCGTCGTGTACGGCTGAAGGCGACGGCCCTTGCCCCCGGCTAAAATTATTGCCTGCATTACATCGTCCCTATCGAGCATAGGTTTCAGGTTTAAAGATGGCTTTATTTGCGGACACAAACTCAATGGTCGCGGCCAGCCCGTCTTCCAGGCTGAATTGCGGATACCATCCGACCAACTGCCGCGCCTTTTCGTTGTCGCATATCAGTTCAAACACTTCACTGTTGGGCGGACGAACTCGCTCATTATCCAGTGTGACGGGTTTGCCGCAACTCATCAGCCGTAAAATTGTGGCGGCTAAATCACCGATGGTAATTCCTTTGCCGGAGCCGATATTAATGGTCTGCCCGGATATGGCTTCGCACTCGGCAATTTTTATGAATCCGTGCACAGTGTCTTCAACATAATTCAAATCTCGCACCGGTGTCAAAGATCCCAACCGTATCTCATCTCGAGTCAACGCCTGGATGATAATGGTCGGGATGACTGCTCGTGCCGACTGGCGAGGTCCGTAGGTATTGAACGGTCTTATGATGGTAACCGGAAGCCCGAATGACAAATAGTAGCTCTCTGCGATCTTATCCGCTCCAATCTTTGAAGCGGAATAGGGTGATTGTGCCTGCAGCGGATGATTCTCGTCAATTGGAGTATAAATGGCGGTTCCGTAAGTTTCCGATGTGGAGGTGTGGACCACGCGGCCGATCTCAAACCTTCGCGCTGCCTCCATTATATTGAGAGTGCCGGCCACATTGGTTTGAATGTAACTGCGCGGAGCCTCATAGGAATAGGGAATCCCGATGAGTGCAGCCAGGTGGAAGACGACATCTTTTCCTCGCACCTGATGGGCCACAAAATCGCTGTCCTCAATATTTCCAGCCGCAATATCCAGGTTTTTCTTCTGTTCCCTGCTCAGGTGTTCCAGATTGCCCCAATCGCTTCGCGAATTGTAATGAATCATGGCCGTTACTTCGGCGCCTTTGAGCATCAATGCCTCAACAAGATGGCTGCCGATGAACCCACCTGCACCGGTCACAAGAACTTTCCTGCCGATCCAAGACACTGAAATTTGCCCTCCCTATTCACAGCTTAGCGCAGTCTAGCGACTTGGCTCGCCAAATAGCCCAGCGATTTTTTTGCGAAAAATTACGATCAATAGAATTGAAACCGCACTGAAGGCCGATATGGCTAACCCAAAATAGAACATTGTCGGTCTGAACCTGAAAACAATTTCATGCTCTCCCGCCGGAACAATCACACCACGCGAAACATAATTTGCCTGATACAGGTGTTCCTTTTTGCCGTCTATGGTCACACGCCAGCCGGGATAATTAACATCACTCAGAACGAGAAAGGAAGGAGAATTTGCAGATGTTCGGAGCTTCACCCGGGTGTTGGTCGCACTGAGATTTTTTATCTTTGCCGTTTTGTCGAAGTTTTCCACCTTGAAGGCTAAAGGCTCTTCGACCAAAGCGATGCGGGAGCAGTCGAAAGATCGCCCATCAGGCAGGGTGGAGCTCTGAACAGAGCTCAGGATTTCTTCGGGGCGGGCGCTTACCGTTTCAGGCACCAGCCAGGCGCGGGGCATTGCACGCAAGTTCCGGTAAACACGAGTTGGAACCTCTATTGCCTCCTGCCGCCATCGTTTAACACCTTCCACTGAGGATACGGACGGGTCGATGAGGTATGCTTGCCTGTCCAGTTCGTTGAATAAGCTCATTTTGTCGATGATGATGGCTCCTGAAGTGCCGGTCCACCGAAGTCTGATCTCTTTGACTTCAGGCGCGCCTTCGAAGGGTAGAAAGGCGACATAGCGATGCCCTTCACAGTCGCGTCCAGGCACACTGTCAAACACACACGCCTGCTCATGCTGTATGGGCCGGGCAACAGCCGCACAGCCGTAAGCCCATTCGGATGAATCACGGCCTGCTCTGACGGTTTGGATCTGAACATTGGCGGCCGAATCTTCGACTGCAACCTCGAGAACAGCTTCGTTGTTCTTTATTTCTGTCGAGCAGACCAACAGGCTGACAATACCGATGCCTGTAGATCTGAAGGGGGGGGATATTTTAAAAAATGCTTCCTTGCGCAGCACATGGTTGCCGCAGGAGCTTCCAAGCTTCAGATTGCCGTTCTCAGGCGCCCATTTGTAATGATCTGCATCGATGGAGACTCGATTTTGTCCGGGCTTTGAATCGAACACATACTTTACCGCCAGGACATCCAGGGTCTGGTCCGAATCATCAAACCAGGGTCCGTAAACATAGCCTGAAGAATCCATTCCCAAAAGTGTTCCCACTCTCGAGATCATCAACGGTCCGTAACAGCCGGCACTGGGGACATTCCATAACCTGGAAAGATTGGGGGGAACAACCGCTTCAACCTGCCATCCTCGCACCGACAGTAATCTTTGCTGCTCCGGTGCGAGACTTTCTCTGTATGCATCCACAAAAGCGGGAGGAGTAAGAACATCCTTCGAAGCAGCCGGGAAATAGAGTACGGAAGTGTGAAAAGAGTAGCTGCCGACATCGACTATAAGCACGGCGACCAAAAGGGTGCGTCTCACCCATGAAGACGGCTTCGCCAGCCAGAGTATTGCCGTGAGTATGGCCAGAAGCAATATGATAGTTGGGAGACCCAGGGCTGGATTGGACCAGGGCACAAAGCTTATGGCTTCAATCCCTTTTTTAAGAGCCATGGCTTTTAGTCGATCCGACAGCAGGTAGGTTGTCAATAGAGCACCAAAGATCACTCCGGAGCCAATCAGCAACGGAAACAGTGCCCTTTTAGCCGATCCGGATTGCTTCTCTATTGCAGCAACTCCAAGCCCTGCCAGCAGACTCACGGCGAAAGTGAATTCCAGAAGATGTCTGGCCGGCGCTCTGAACTTGTTCAGGCCGGGCAGGTGGAAAACGAATCTGGCCAACGGTGTGGCATCACCCAATGCCAAAAGGATTGCTACCGCAGCCACTGCCAGGTAGAACCATTTCAGCAATTTTTCCTGCGAGAGTACGATACCGACTGCCGCCAAAATCAATGTCGTCAATCCAGCATAACCCGTCAATTCTCCGTGGTTCCACAGACCGAAGTAGGGCTGCCAAAAGGGGCACGCGGACGATCCGCCGAACAAGTATGGAAACAGCAGCCCATGAATTTGGTCGGCCGGCAGAGAATAGCTGTTAAATTCATTGAAGCTCAGTTGTTGCCGCAAGCTCAAGTTTCCAAGCTCCATGGCCG
>JAVEVM010000109.1:0-7601 GCA_034005055.1 Desulforhabdus sp.
TCCTGTTACCACTTGTATCCCACCTCGACGATGTAGTTGCGTCCCTCGCCGACGTAGTAGTCGAAGTAGTCTTCATCAAACAGGTTATTGACCGACGCGGACACGAAGAAATGTTGCACTGGGGTTACCGTTACCTTGGTGTTCCACAGCCATCGCTTGGAGTAGCCGCCGTAAACGTCGTCTTTGTCGTCGTTGAGCTCACTGCTGTAAATCCGGCCCTGATACTGCGCGTAAAGCGTAGCGACCACCCATTTGTAGGTGAAGTCCGTTCCTACATTGACCAGATGATCCGGGGTGCCGGGTAGCTCCTTCCCTTCGGCTGCAGGGTTGCGCTCGTTTTTCTTCACTTCCGAATCGTTGAAGGTGTAGTTGGCCCAAAGCTTCAGCCAGCCGAACGGTTTCACGTAGCCCGCCAGTTCGACGCCGTTGATGGCGACGTCGGAAACATTGTCCAGAAAATAGTCGGAGCCTTCTTTGTAGCGTTCGATGGCGTCGCTCAGATCGGTGTGGAAATAAGTGGCCGAAAAATTGACCTTGCGCTCCCAGAAATACTGCTCGACTCCGACTTCATAGTTCCACAGCGTTTCAGGGGCAAGATCGGGGTTCGAGAAATAACTGCTGCTGGTGCCCTGCCAGGTCCGGTAGAGCTCATAGAGGTTTGGAGCGCGGAAAGCTCTGCCGATGGATGCCCGCAGATAGGAATCTGCCAGCGGGTTCCAGACGGCGGCGAATTTTGGGCTGAACGCATAATCGCTCGGCTCGTCGAAGCTCATTGTCTGATCCACCGAGCCGGACTTGCCGTCGAAAGCATTCCAGTAATCGAATCGAATGCCGCCGTAGAAGGTCAATTGATCCAGAATCTGCCACTCGTCTTGCAGATAGACCGCATAGAAGCTGTCTTTGCCCTGAGTGGTCTGGTACTTCTCGATCTTGCTGCTTTCATCCTGATAGTATTCCAGGTTGTAGCCGTCCTGATCGTAGCCGTCGTAACGGAAATAGAGCCCGAAAGTCAGAAGATGCCGGCTGCCCAGAGGAAGGCTCGATTGCAGATCGGTGAAAACCGAAAGAGTATTGGAATCCGAGAGCGTCCCGGGGGCATTGTCATAATTCTGGCTGCCGCTTGCCGTGTTGCTGGTCCACCAGTCGTCCATATCATAGAGGCCGACCTTGGCATTGAACTGCAGCTTGCCCCCAAAAAGGTCCGAGTAGTTGAGGTAATAGGTGTCAAGCACTTCTTCACCGACTCCCGTATAGTAGATATAGTTGCCGGGGGAGACACTGGCCCTTTGCTCGTCGCCGGCGTTGACGGTGCCGGAAAAAGAGGGATTCCCAGCCGAATCGTAGAGGTAAGTATGAGGCTCGTCATAGCCGTATTTGAAGAAGCCGTGCTGCAGATCGAAGGCAATCTTGCCGGTTTCGCTGATTTCATAGCTCGAGCGCATATTGACGTTCCAGCGTTTTGCCCAGTTGTCGCCTTTGTCGCCGACGACCCACTGAGGAGTGTCAGAAGTACTGGTGGTTGGATATCCTCCCCCCAGAGTGCCGGTGCCGCTGCTGATCGAACGTGTCACCAGGCTCGAAGCATAGCCGCCGGTATCTTCCCAGCCAAATCCGACCTGCATGGTGAAATTGTTCCACCGATCGCCCGCCAGGCCTCTGAAGCGTTTCCGATCGTCCGATCCGTAGCCCGCACTGGCCATGGCTTCCAACTTCTCCGGATCGCTGGTGATGATGTTGATCGCGCCGCCCATGGCGTTGCCGCCATAGAGAGCTGAGGCAGGTCCACGAATAATTTCAATGCGATCCACATTTTCAATGCCCAGATTGTTCCATTGAACAGAACCGCTGAAGCCGTCATTTAGCGGCAGGCCGTTGAGCAGCACCAGGGTTCTTTCCTGCCCGGGCAGACCGCGCATGGTGACCCGCGGGGTGGAATCGGCGATTCCTTTAGAGCGCTTATCGAACAGTCCCACCTCGTACTTGATGGCCTCGTCAATGGTTTTGATGTTGATTTTCTCCATTTCTTCGCGGGTTATGACGGAAACGCTGGCGGGAGCTTCATCCCTGGCTGTTTCGGTGCGGGTGGCGGTAACCACCATTTCCTCCAATTTGACGGATGAAGCAGCCTCCGTCTCGGTCCTCTCCAAATTGTCGCTGTCGGCAAAAGCCGGTGCACAGAAAAACGGCCAGAGCAATAAAACGAGCCATACAAGACGATGCATTGTCCCCCTCCTTGTGATCCCCATTGGAAGCCTTCATGGCGATTTGGATTTGAATTTCGACATAAGCAATTGCGGCTTCGAGCTTTCGTAAGCTCTCCCCCCGCAATCGGAGGACTTCTGCCTGTATCCGCGGCCTTCTAACCGCACCTTGCCAGTTTACCGTTCACTACTCACTGTTCACTGCTCACTTCACTGCGCTCACGGGGATAATGTGCCAGTGACCGTTACTGCGGCTGATGGCTACATCAACCCCGTAGATCTCCCGGATATGATCTTCGCAAAGCACTTCGGCCGGCCTTCCCAGACAAAATACTTTGCCGCTTCTCAGCATCATGATGCGGTCGCTGAACCGAGCCGCCAGATTGAGGTCGTGGATGGCGATCAAGATGCCCAGATCCTCGGAATGCGCCATGCTCGAAAGCAGCTCCATAACCTCCAGCCGATGTCGCAGATCCAGGTTGCTGGTCGGCTCGTCCAAAAGCAGGAAGCGACTCTGCTGAGCGAAAGCGCGAGCGAGCATGATTTTTTGCCGCTGACCGCCGCTCAGTCGATCGAAATCGGCAAGAGCCGATTCAGTCAGGTTCATGCCGGTAAGAATTCGGTCCACGATCTCGAAATCCTTCTTGGACGGTTTCCAGCTAATTTGCGGCCTTCTCCCCATAAGCACCACCTCGAGAGCTTTAACGGGTAGACGAAGAGGGGCGCTTTGAGGAACATAGCCCAGGTGCAGCGCGCGCTGCTTCGGTGGCATCTTGGCGGTTGGCATTCCGTTGATCAGGATCTTTCCGCGGCCGGGGGCGAGCACGCCGAGTATGCAGCGCAAAAGCGTCGTTTTGCCGACTCCGTTGGGACCGACTATGCTCATGATTTCTCCGGGCTGCAGTTGAAAACCGATATCCTGCAGCACGACGGACTTGCCATAGCTGAACCAGAGTCCGGACACTTCCAGCATCACCAGTACTCCCTGGTTTTTTTGAGCAGCAGATAGAAGAAAAAGGGCACCCCCAGAAATGATGTGACGATCCCGATGGGGATAATCTGCGGCATCCAGACGGTGCGACTGAGTGTGTCCGCTGTAACGACCAGCAGTGCCCCGATCACACCCGAAGCGGGTATCAGGTAGCGGTGATCGGCGCCGATCAGCATTCGGCCGATATGAGGGGAGACCAGCCCGACGAATCCGATGATCCCGGTAAAACAGATGGCTCCCGCAGTCATCAGGGCAGACAGAACGAGCGCCACCTTTCTCAAACCGGGAGCATTCACTCCCAGAGACTGGGCGGTTTCATCGCCGCCGATGAGAAGATTCAGATCCCAGGACTTGAAGTAGAGGACCAGGCTGGCCGGAAGGATCATCACAACGGCCAGTGCAATCTCGTTCCAGCCCACTTTGGAGAGGCTGCCGAACATCCAAAAAACAATGGCATGCACTTCTTCAAAAGTGCCGATGTACTGCAAGAGGGAAGTGAGTGCTGAAAACAAAAACATGGTGGCAACCCCTGCCAGGATCAGGGTTTCCGGGCTTGCGCCTTTTATTTGAGCCACGGTCAGCACGGCTAGTATGGTCAGAAGGGCAAACAGAAAAGCGCTCAACGCGATGATTTCCTGCTGGAATCGGCCAAAGCCCCAGATGATGCCAAGAACGGCACCAAATCCGGCGCCGGATGCCACTCCCAGGGTGAACGGGGAAGCCAGCGGATTTCTTAAGACCGTCTGGCACGCGGCGCCTCCCAAAGCGAGCCCCCAACCGATCAGACATCCCATTGCGATGCGAGGCAGGCGAAGCTGCCAGACAATCAGATGGGCTCTGCCGGATCGATCCCACAGCGCCGTCAGCGCTTCCGACCAGGAGGTCGACGAAGCACCCTGCAGCAGGCCCGCAAAAACCGACAGGGCCAGGCACAAAAGCATGGTAAGAAGGTAAACCATCTTGAATGCGTTTGACCTGCGGTAGCTTTGCAGGAGCGGAACCTTCAGGTTACTGCTTGCATGCGAAGAGGACACCGTCAATTCTCCTCCGGATAGACGTACACACCCTGGTAGGGCAGATTATGGAAGACTTCCAGGTACTCGCGGTGCAGGCTTGTCGGATCGAGATCGGCCATGGATGCGGGGTAAAACCATTTGGCCATATGCAGGACGCCGATTATGGCCCGCGGCCCCGCACAGACATCGCCCGCCAGAACATGAACCCCATTGTTTTGTAGCGCCGCCGTTTCACTCCAGAGAGGTCGAGCGTTGATGGACTCATAACAGGCTTTAAGCAGCGCGGAGCTTTCGGTACCGTAAGCGTCCGGGGAAACGCAGGTTTTGACGATGACTTGCGGATTTTCGACGATGACCCATTCGGATGTCACTTGCGAATAGGGTATGGAAAAAACCGAAGCGATGTTCTTGCCGCCAGCCAGCAGGCACATCTCGTGAATACCGGAGCCGGGCCCCGATGTGTGGAAATCGGTGTAGCTTTCTAGATAGACTCTGGTCTGATTATTGCCGCCTTTAATCTTTCGCTGAATATAGGCGAGCTTTTCCCGGTACCAGGCAAGAAAGGCCAAAGCCTCCTGTTCCCTCTCCAGAACTTTGCCCAGGACGGTGACCTCGGCAAAGAATGTCGAGATGCGATAAAAATCGAGTCGCAGCAAAGCAATACCGAGGGCCTTGAACTTCTTGTCCGCTTCCGGCCCAGGGTTCCGCCCGTAGCAGAGCACGAGATCGGGATGAAGCTCTGCAATCAGCTCATAATTGGGCTCGCTCCACTTTCCCACCACTGGCCTGCTGCTGAGCTCGCTCCAGAAAACGGCTTCCTTGGCTATCGAATCGCTCACCCCGACAACCCGGTCGTGGGCCTTTAAGATGCGCACCACCTCCATGCCGTCCCCGCTCAAAACCACCATGCGGCTTACCGGTAAAGCAACTTCAATGCTTTGTCCGAGTGCATCTTTGACCATCACCTTGGAGTGTTCAGCATACCCGGTGGAAGAAAGCAAGCAGATTACAGGAATCAGGCAGCCAACCATTTCCGACAAATAAGGATGCCGCAATGCATCAGCCCTCTTAAGCATAAAAAAAGGCCAAGGAAGCTCCGGCACTTTCCGTGCCTCAGCCTTCTTGGCCTTGGTTCTATTCGTCCGAAATAATATGAAATCTACATTACCAGCGACTGCTTCTGCGCAACTTCTGTCGCGCCAGCGTAAATTAACTAAAATAAAATCATACCAGATGTCAATGACAATCTGACAATCTGTTTCAGATTCACAGCCAACTTGCCACGGGGCATACTTTTAGTGGAGCGTTTCAATTGAAGCTGCAGCGTCTGGAGGCAGAAAGTAACCGCCTGGTGTCTCTGCCCTCCCATCTACTGCCTTAATGCACCGTCATCCCTTGCTGCTGCGATCAGCGTCCGCGTGAATTTGTGTTGAGGATTGGCGAGAATCGTCAGGGGCTCGCCTTGCTCTACAATTCTGCCTTCATGGAGAATCGCCAGGCGGTCTGCCACATAGCAGGCAGAGGCCAGATCGTGGATGGTGATGAGAACCGCCATGCCGCCTGCAGCAAAGCGGCGGAACAGATTCAAAATGCCGATTCCAGCTGATGCATCGAGCATCGAAGTGGGTTCGTCGGCAAGCAGCAGGACAGGATTGGTGACAATGGCGCGGGCGATGGCAACCCGTTGCCTCTGGCCGCCCGAAAGCTGTCCGGGGTAGCGATTCAGATAGGCTTCAGAGGGTGCCAGTCTCACCGCTGCAAGAGCCTGGCACACTCTTTCCACCAAGTTTCCTTTATGACCCTTGATCTTGAGTGGCTCGAGAACCGTTTCCTCCACACGCAAATGGGGTGACAGGGCCGCGTAGGGATCCTGAAATACCAGTGACATGGCTTGTCGATCGCGGTGGGTTTCGCTTAAAGGCATCGACATCTGCTGAAAACTTGCCGTGCCCGAGTCCGCCGAAAGAAGACCGGCCACAATGTGGAACAGGGTGGTCTTGCCGGCTCCCGAGGCTCCCACCATAGCAACCACTTCGCCTTTGCCGATAGTGAGATCGACGGCTTTGAGGATTTCAATGTCCCTCTTGCCTGAGCGGAATTTTTTTCTCACGCCTTTTAACTCGAGCGTTGATTCCGCTGGCATGCTGGAAGGCATCGCCCGCAACTGAGCGGCCGTTTGCTGGCGCAACTCAAAACTCAACATCACCACCCCCGGCCGTAGTCCTCCGAGCAACAAATGCAGGCAACCTTGCCGTCTCGGACTCTCGCCCGAGGTTCCATCACCGGCTCTTGACAATACTCGCAAATGAGCGACCTGAATATCCTTGCTTTTTCAGGAACTTCCGGAGAAACGTCGGTGATGCGGAAAAGATCTTCCAGTTTCGCCTCCATCAGATGTTTCACTCTTTCTTTTTGAAAGGTCCAGAAAGTCTGCTCCTCCTCGGCAGAAGCTTTACCGTTTAAGTATTTTTGGAAAACAGCTTCCTGCTCCGGAGTTCGGTCGAACAGTCCGGGCTTTGCCGCCACCCGCACAGCCCGGCCGCGCTCCCGACTGATTAGCGTGTAGACTTGTTTGCCATGATCCCGATAGATCAGATTGCCTTTTCCCAGGGTGCACCCGAGTAATGCCTGAACGGCATCAATGCCGCAACCGTCGGATTCCACAATAGCCAGCAGCTCTTCATCCTCCGGGCGGGGCACTTCAAGTCGCTCCTGCGCAGCCTTGGCGGCCCGATAGCCGATGGCCAGCCCCGGGCAGATGTGGCCGTGAAATTTGATAACATCCTGAAGGTCTTGAGGGTATTCTGTCGTCATGATGGTTTCTCCTCTCTCTCATGATTTACGAAAACATCTTGCTCTGGATTCTCCCCATTGGACCAGCCGGGGAGTTTCTTTCCGACAATAACTCCTTGCCTGCGAGCAGCGTTCGGCAAAGCCGCAGCCTTTCGGCGTCTCCGCAATGGGAACAGCATGTCCGGGGATGCTGCTGCGGCTCAATGGAAGGTCGCCAAGACGAATGCTCGCGTTTACGAGTCCTTGTGTGTAGGGATGATGAGGATGTTCTATCATTTTCGCAGGGAGCTCCTCAACCACTTCACCCCGATAAAGAACCACGACGCGGGTTGCCCAGCGGGCTGCGATGCCAATATCATGAGTAAGAAGCACCAGGCCGGCATCTTTTGCGGCCGCCCATTGGCCTAGAAAGCTCACCAAGGTCTTTCGATTGAGCTCGTCCAGCGCATTGGAGGGTTCATCCAGGAGCACCAGTTGCGGGCTGTTCAACAGCGCCAGGATAACGGCCATGCGGTGCGTCTGGCCGCCTGACACTTGGTGCGGGTAGTGATTCCATAAGGAATTGGGGAGTTCCAGCGGCGGACCGAAGGCCGCGACGGA
>JAVEVM010000110.1:0-7544 GCA_034005055.1 Desulforhabdus sp.
ATCCTGATTTTTCTCTCTCCGATGAGGCACCCATTCGCTTTACGCGTTAGCTCCCTCCCCCGACAGGCGTCAAGCCAGCGAGGGGGGTCGGCAAAGAATAATCCGTCTCCTGTTCAACATGAATTGCGCAAATCAGAGGTGAAAGCCTTAACGATCTCACATTAGATGCTGCGGCGGTATCCTACGAAATTGTAGATGTCCGTCATTACACTTTCATAATCCTTCTTGATTCTTTCGTACATTTTGGCGTTTTCGATAGCGATAGCACCCATTTCCGCAAGCGCTTCGGCGAACTCCAGTTCATCGGTTGTGAACTCCCTAGGCGTACTACTGTACAATCTCAAGACGCCAATAATACGGCCGCGCACTTGCAATGGAATGGAAACTATGCTGGCTATGCCCTCCTCGACGGCTTCTTTTTGGTACTGGGCACGCGGGTCTTTGCCCGCATCATGGATGACAATCGTTTTTCCCTCCATTGCCTCGGCGATGCTTCGGTCGGCGTCTACCGCGCCTTTTTTGATGTAAGCCTCACTCAGTCCTTTGGATGCCAACAGTTCCAGTGTTCGTCTTTTGGAATCAAGCAGGCGAATGGCGCAAGCTTTCAGCTTCATGACCTCGGCCGTCTTTGTTACCACAAGATCCAGCACCTGCTGCAGATCAAGGGTGGAACTGATTGCTTTGGTAACCTCCCTGAAAGAGTTGAAATAGCTTTTTTCGAGAGTCGTCATGCCATTCTCCTTTTTCGAGTAAAGCTATCGACCCTGGGCGTTTCACCACATACCGTTCTTTAGGCGTTGCTCTATCAAACGCTGAATGGTTTTCAGACCATCCTCTCCGAGGTAGTCTTCTATTCCGGCAAGAAAGGCTGAAATCCAACGGTCGCGCTTCCCGGCTTCTACTGCGACGATAGCCTTTACCGCCTGGTCTATGTTTCTTTCTAAAACCGCTTGAAAATCCATCCGGCTATCCTCCCAAGAAGTTCTCAGGCACGTAAAAAACATAGTTTTGGCCGATTATATCAAGTTGCTCGTTCGTATCAGCCTCAATCGTTTGAAAAAGCTCTTTGAGAGATTCCGCCTTTTCAACTCGATAAAAAAAGAGGTTCGGGTCGCGCAGCTCGGGATAAACAGGAAGTAAAAAGTGCCGGACGTTTCCGCGCCAGACAACATTGAGGGTCTCTCTCTCTTCCAGAATCATCTGGTAGAAGCGTCTCAACAGGTCCGTTCTGAGAATAGCCGAAGAAGCGTTGGTAACGCATTCCATCAGTCCTGCCAGTCGGTAGACTCGGCGCATTTTCTGTTCATTCGTCCGGTAGCGGAAAAGCCCCAGGATGGTATAGTGATAGCCATCTTCCAGACTGATATGGCTGGGCACGAAGGCAATGTGCTGGTGGCCTGGAGCAATTAGAGCCTGCTGCCGATGTTTTTCGAAGCGCAGCGATTCCTGGCGACTGCACATCATGGCAAATCCACCATGCCAATCTCCACGGCGAAATTCCAGTGGACTCTCGGTAATGAGGTTATCCCTGCCTGGAATTTTACCGGATAGATTGATGATTTCCGCCATGAGCTCTTCCCGATGAACTCTCTCTCAGCTTTTACTGGGCAGATAAGGTGTAAGATCTTCCACATACTCTGAAATTACCTTGAATCCACCTTCTCTCAAAGTCTCCACCGCTTTGTCGTATAAGCTGGAGTTAATCCGCAGGAGAATCTGCCAGATGTTTTTGTAACCTGCCAGCGGAACAGTCATAACACTTCTTATATTGATACCCGCCTGCTGCATCAATCTTCCGACTTCCGCAAGCACGCCCATCCGATCGTGGATAAGTAAGGACATGCGCTTGGTATCATCGCTTAGTCCGAGGGCCATTAACAAGACGTCCATGAGGTCGGTAGTGGTGATGATGCCTACGAGCTTCTCATTTTTCACCACAGGTAGGGCACCGATCCGGTAGTCCAATATAATACGAGCCGCTCGTTCGATGGTCATATCCGGCGTAGCGGTTATGACATTCTTGGTCATGATTTCGTTGATTGCAAGCTTTTGCAGCACATAGGTGAGCTCGTGAACACTCAAGGTGGTGGCGGACGACGCCGATGCCTCCTTTAGATCGCGATCGGTAACCATACCCAACAGGCCCGCTTTGCCGTCTGTTACGGGAAGGTGAGAAATCTTATGAGTGTCCATCAACTCTCTGGCTTTAAAAACCGAAGTTTCAGGAGTTACCGTGTGCAGGTTGGTCTTCATGTTCCAGCCGACATACATATTCCCCTCCAAGAAGTTATGAATTTCGGATACCTGGACCCTAATCATTCTAATCCAATTAAGCATTGAAGCCAAGCTGGAAGTGTCGATGTGAAATTTAGGTAAAGTCTTGAACCCGTGTGCGTCGTGATGCGTTCAAACAGATAATCCCTGCTCTGGAAGGCGATGGTATGTTAGGAGTGCAACCTGCCTATCCAGCATCCGGTATCCGTGATCCGGCATCTTACCGAACGTGGAAGCAATTGACGGCGGCAGTATTAATTGATGAAAACCTGCTGATAGAAGTCCATATGCTCGATAACGGCTCCTGCTCCCCTCACTATGGCTGTGAGAGGATCGTCGGACACGTTAACTTTAAGACGGGTGATTTCATGTAAAAGCTCATCCAGGCCGGTCAGGAGGGCTCCCCCCCCTGCCAGCCAGAAGCCTTTCTCATGAATGTCGGCGGCCAGATCCGGCGGGGTTTTCTCCAATGCCCTTTTGACCGATTCCACGATCGCCATTACCGGATCTTTTATGGCTTCCCGGATCTCTTCGTCGGTGATGGTGAAAGTTTTGGGAATACCGCTGATGATCTCCTTACCGGTGACTTCCATCGCCAGAGGCTGATCGAGTGGCACGGCAGTTCCTATTTTCATCTTGATCTTTTCAGCCAGGACTTCACTGATGATCATTTGCCGCTCTCGCTGCATATAGCGAAGAATCGCGTCGTTGGCTTCATCTCCGGCCACTCTGACCGATTCGCTGTAGGCGACGGCAAACATCGAAATCACCGCCACCTCCGTGGTTCCGCCGCCGATATCAACCACCATGTTGCCGTAGGGCTGATCAATGGGAAGGCCGGTGCCTATGGCGGCAGCCATGGGTTCTTCGATCAGATGAATATGGCGCGCGCCGGCTTGCTCGGCTGCTTCAATGACAGCTCTTTTTTCCACCGCCGTGATTCCCGTGGGTACCGCCACCACCAGTTTGGGTCGGACCAGCTGGCGGCGCCTGAGAACCTTGTTAAGGAAGTACTTGATCATGACACTGGTGACTTCAAAATCCGCGATGACACCGTCCTTCAAAGGGCGTATGGTGACGATGCGCTGACCGTGACGGCCGATGATGCTTCGCGCATCATGACCAACCGCTATCACCTCGTGCGTGTCCTGATTGACGGCAACCACAGATGGCTCATTGAGGACCACGCCTTTTCCGCGTAAATATATCAAGGTATTGGCCGTTCCTAAATCCATAGCCAGGTCCTTGGAAAAGTATCCGAATATTTTGTCAAGCATGTGTCATCCTCTTGTGTGCGGTTCCATCAACATCTTTCCTGGTGGCCGCCAAGTCTATAGATAATGCCTTTTCCGGTCAATTCTTTTTATTGTAGGAGAACGTTCAGTGCTGGCTGATACCTGGCTCAATCGAATGCTTCAAACAGCCGCTGATATGCGAGTATCCACAGTTGCTCACTGCCGGTTACATCCTGAGGGAAGCTGGCCGTACTCAGATACGGATGCAGGAGCACCTTTTTCATTCTTTTGGGTGCCACCTGCCGGCTCACTTCCAACAGCACGTCTATATACTGCTTGATCTCTTGTGCTGACATGCCGGAAAACAAGATGCCGTAACGGTTTTCTGCGATCTGGCCAAACGTGACGTCGGCCGGGAGAGCCCGGTAAAGGCTTTCGGCGAGTTGTTGCTGCCACTTTCGCAATTGCCTGGGGGGGACCTTGGTGTGCAGGGCTTGCCAGGGTTCTATCTGCAGGAGAGCCAAAGTAAAGGGTACGCTGCCCTGCATCGAAGTAAGCAGCATTTCTTCCACCTTTGCCTCAAACGTCAGGTTGTTGAGGAGTCCGGTGGTGAGATCATATGATTGTAGATGGTCGCATTCTTCTCTGCGATAGGTTTGTTCCAAATGCAAATGCGTATTGTAAAGCATATGAGAAACAGCATAGCGGTCTTCGGTACTCCATTCCACGGTCCCGCGTGCCAGGAACGCCAGTACCACAGAATGGCTCAACGACTGGGGCGCGGGCAGGCCCCACAAGGTCCCGTAATGAGGCAGACTTTCTCTGGAGCTTAGCAGAAAATGCTCTGGGGAATCGGCATTTAATTTTGGAATCAAAAGCTGCTTCTGATTTCGGAATACCCATCCGATCAATCCCTGTTTGGCGTTGAAGCTCTGGCGGAGATAGTTCTGCGGGACGTTCGGGGTTGCAGCGAGCAGCCGATAACGATGGCCGGTTGGATCTTTCATGGCCAGGAAGCCATATTCCGTGCCCAGGAAACGAGCACACTCTTCGACCACCAGCTGGCAGTAATCCTGAAAGGAGCCCCCTTCAAACTGGGCATGATCGAGTCGCTGCCAAAGCTTCCAGATGCGATCGAATCTCTTCTTGCGTCGGGTAGAATCTTGCTGCTTCAGCAGATCATGTAGTAGGATCGCTATTTCCTTAACCCATTTTTGCTGCTTGTTATTGAATCCCCAACTGTATTTGGTATCAACGTACAGCACCGCATCTCCTTCTCCTACCGGCTCGATCAAAAGCCCCTTGATATGGGACTCGCCTTCGCGATAAAAGGGAAGGGTAGAGGAGAGCGCCATTGTGATCTCATGCATTTTGTCCAGATGGATCGTCTGTCCCGCTTTGTGCGCCTGCGAAAGAATCCCGCTCTGTTCCATCGGCAGTGAAAGCCCCTCGGAAAGATACTTGCTGAGAGATTGTGCTGCTGCGAGATGAAGCTGGCGCTTCTTGGAGTCGACAATGAAGAAAGCCGTCGTATGGGCTTCGAGAATGTTACTGAGCAGATTTACCAGCGATTGGAAGGGGTTTGAGCGCATCGGAATTTTCCGGTACTAATCCATTATTGTCGGTCTTCCTGATCGAGCACATATTAAATAGATTGCATACTGGAAGACTTCATATCTGTCAATAGAGGAGAATTTTGACAAGCGCTCGAACAGCAAAAGGAAAATTGACATGGGTAGAATCACTATCTTGCCTGATACCCTCTGCAATCAAATTGCTGCGGGTGAGGTGGTAGAACGGCCGGCTGCCGTGGTCAAGGAACTGATGGAGAACAGCATCGATGCAGGCAGCCGAAAAATATCCGTGATCCTTCTCCATGGCGGGCGCAAGGAAATACGGGTAGTGGACAACGGATTCGGAATGAGCTCGGACGATGCGCTTCTAGCGCTGGAACGCCATGCCACCAGCAAAATAAAAACGCTGGACGACCTGCAGTCCGTCGAGTCGCTCGGGTTTCGGGGCGAGGCCCTTCCCAGCATTGCTGCGGTGAGCCGCTTTGAACTTGTAACCAGGGAAGCGGAGGCGCTTTCCGGATCTTCAAT
This sequence comes from Desulforhabdus sp., assembly GCA_034005055.1. Taxonomy (GTDB): domain Bacteria; phylum Desulfobacterota; class Syntrophobacteria; order Syntrophobacterales; family Syntrophobacteraceae; genus Desulfoferrobacter. The sequence goes on from JAVEVM010000110.1 coordinate 5,612, forward strand.
TCGAATTGAAGCCGGTATACTTAAAGACGTGAGGGAGACGGGATGCCAGACGGGAACTGCCGTTACCGTTCGAGATCTATTCTACAACGTCCCGGCCCGACGCAAATTTCTGCGCTCAGTCGATACGGAAATGGCCAACGTTGCCGATCAGTTCATGCGGCTCTCCATGGCCCTTCCGCAAATCCATTTCCAACTTTTACACCAAGAACGAATGACTTACGATTTCCCTGCGGCTCAAGATCATCTGCAAAGAGTGCTGCAAATACTCGGCGTCGGGCTCAAGGACGCGTTCAGCTCTTTTACCCTGCAAAGCCATCCTCATGAAGCTTTTGGATTTGTCGGGTCACCCGAGGTGCAGCGATCAAGTGCTCGCTCCTTATTTGTTTATGTGAATGGGCGAGCTGTGTGGGATCGCTTGCTGAATCGGAGCATCCTCAGTGCCTATGATACCCTCCTGCCCAAGGGGAAGTACCCACTGGTGATCCTCTTTCTGAAAATACCACCGTCACAGGTGGACGTGAACGTGCACCCGACCAAAAGAGAAGTCAAGCTCCGCAGTCCGGGCGAGATCATGGATATGGTCCAAAGCGTTGTGAGGAAAACCCTGCAGGAATCGCGATCGGCTCGGGGCTCATATGGCGGCTTCCTCCTCAAAGACGCTCGGAAGAGAGCTTTATTCAAGCCCGCCGGTGGAATTCAAGAGATCCAGGTTGGCATTGAGGACCGCTTCGAGCCGAGCTTTCCGGGGCAAACGGATTACCCGTCGCGTCAGATCGGTCTCCCCGCCGGTCCGACCGCTGCATTGAGCAGGGAAGAAGCGGAGAGGTTAGTCGCAGAGAGCTCTTTCAATGATGAATTCGGCTATTCCAAATTGCCGGTTTTAGGGCAGCTGGCGAATACCTATATCCTTTTGGAGGCTCCGGACGGTCTTATAATGATTGACCAGCATGCAGCCCACGAAAGAATCCTCTATGACCAGCTCTCCTCTGCAAAACTTGGAGAAGCCGGACGGCAGCGCCTGATTCGTTCGGTGGTATTGGATCTTCTGCCCAAAGAAGCCGCCATCCTGCGACGCTGGACGGATAAGCTGGCTGAGATCGGCTTTGAAATTGAGCCATTCGGTCAACTTAGCTTTAGCATCCGGGCTGTTCCCGTCGCCCTAACCGATTATTCACCGGACGCTCTTTTGCGGGAAGTTCTCGAAAATGCGGAAGAAGAGCAGCGAGATCCAAACTGGAGCTTCCTCGCCGGTTTGGCTAAAACCGCATCCTGCCACGCTGCCATCAGAGCCGGTCAGAAGCTGCAAAGAGAAGAGATCGCGCACTTGCTGGAAACCCTGGATCACAAAGTTCTCTCGGCCACCTGCCCGCACGGCCGGCCCCTTGCCTGCAAACTGACCCACGGCGAAATCGCCCGACTCTTCAGCCGAACATAGCATGATGAATCTAGAAGCGGTGAACCAGAAGGTATTCAAAAGCGCTGGATGATGGCGCGATTGACCATCTCATCTTCTCCCGGGGAATCGTTTTGCCTGGCAATGCTGCGCATCGGGAAATTCACGCAACGCTGGGGAGAGCCAAACAACTTTAATTGCTTTTGAGGATCGGCAAAGCGACAAATGCCGCATAGAAGCATGGTCATATTGATCGCCGGACCCACCGGGGTGGGTAAGACGGAGCTCTCCTTAGAGATTGCCGAGCTGCTCGCTGCCGAGGTGGTCAATGCCGATTCCATGCAGATCTACCGCTACATGGATGTCGGCACCGCCAAACCGAGTCGGGAGGAGCGCGACCGGATCAGACATCACCTGCTGGACATTGTCGATCCCGATCAAGCCTTTGACGCCGCCCGTTACCTTGAAGCCGCGACGCCGGTGGTCGCAACCCTGCACGGCCTCTTTGAGAGAGAGCGTCGGCCAGTTCCCCAGGGTGAT
>JAVEVM010000111.1:0-7538 GCA_034005055.1 Desulforhabdus sp.
GTGTAACAATTAGTCCAAACATAATCGCCGCTCGTATAAAAAATGGTTCTCTTCAGAGTGAGTTCCTCACGGTATTCCTCAATACAAAATACGGTCAGCAACAACTTGAGCGCGGCTTAAAGGTCGTGGCTCAACCAACGATCTCTACTTCCCTTGTATCCAAGATAAAAGTGTTCGTCCCAGGCAAGGTCGACGAACAAAAAATAACCAGCATTTTTCTAAGTTCTATAGATAATTACGAAAAGTCTAAAACATACTACACCCAAGCCCAACACCTCCTCGAATCCGAGCTTGGCCTGGACAAGCTGAGTTTCCAAAAGCCGGTGGGCTATACGGCACGGTTCAGCGAGTTGGAGCAGTCGCGACGGCTTGACGCTGAACACTTCTATCCTGCGTTTCAACGCCTTGCTACCCAAATGCCCGATCATATCAAACTGGTTCCGCTTGGGACGCAACTCAGCTTTTGCCAGCGCGGCAAGCAGCCCGTTTATTCGGCAAATGGATTGCCGGTCATCAACTCAAAGCATGTGCAAAATAACAAGATCGTTTTTGAAGGTAATCGAAAAGCCGCTCCAAATCCTATCGCCGATTTGCAGATCCGTTACGGTGACCTTTTGATGAATGGCACGGGGCGTGGCACATTGGGGCGGGCTGCACCGTATCTCACCGACAGAAAAGCCATACCGGATAATCACGTCACTATGTTGCGTTCACGGACACTCGATCCAGCCTATTTGTCCTTCTACCTCAATAGTCAGGTCGGGCAGCTTCAAGTGGAGATGCACCAGCGAGGCACATCCGGCCAGCTTGAGCTTTATCCATTCGACATACGGAAATTCCTTGTTTGGGCGGCCCCGGAATCGTTTCAGAAAGAAATCAGAAATCTTTATGACCGAGCCGCCGAGAGTGAACAAAAGTCCCGGGAACTACTCGACCAGGCCAAAATCCAAGTGGAACAACTCATTGAGGAAGCGGCTTCTGAAAGATGAATGAGGAAGAAGGAAAACCATAATGCCAATGCCCCGCCCAACCCCCATCTATCGCCTTCTGCATATCGACAACCTTGCGGTGATCCTGGACTGCGGCGGGATGCATGCTCCCAATCACCCCCCTGAAGGCGCATGCGACTATCGGGCGATTCACAACCTGGATATTCAGAAGATCCGCCGGCAGCGCCCGATACCATTCGGGCCGGGCGGCACGGTGCACGATTATGTAGCCTTTTATTTCGGACCCCGCTCGCCCATGCTCCTTCAATTGCATACGGGCAGAGTGGAAAATTACGATGAAGGCCAGGAACCTCTGATTTATGCCGTTTCAATGGTCGAGACCATCGCTCAGGCCGGGCTTGATTTTGTCTTTTCCGACGGCCACGGCATTGCCGCTTTCACGCAATGGTTCGATGATCTCAATGATCTGGACAAGGTCGATTGGGATATGGCCTATGCCGACTACTGGGCGGACACCGTGGATGATATGGACCGCCAGAGGCGCAAGCAAGCCGAATTTCTGGTGCACCACTTCTGTCCTTGGGATGTTATCAACCGGATCGGCGTATTGAATAACGCCGTTAAAGAAAGAGTTGAGCGTATCCTGCAGCGAAAAAACATTTCCATACCGGTGGAAGTACGCCGGCAATGGTATTACTAACCGGGAGGGAAAAGAAAATGATTGAACCAACCCGCGGAAATATTCTTACAGACGATTCGGAGGCCCTAGTCAACACGGTTAATTGTGTCGGCGTGATGGGTAAGGGGATCGCCTTGCAGTTTAAGAAAGCGTTTCCGGAAAATTTCAAGGCCTATGAAGCGGCTTGTCGGCGGGAGGAAGTCAAGCCCGGTCGCATGTTCGTGTTTGAAACGGGCCAGATGTTCAATCCGCGCTATATCGTCAATTTTCCCACCAAACGCAACTGGCGCGAAAAAAGCCGTTACGAGGATATTGCCGCAGGTTTAAAAGCGTTGGTACAGGAAGTGCGGGAACGTAACATACACTCCATTGCCATCCCGCCACTGGGTTCCGGTTTGGGGGGGCTGCAGTGGAGCAAGGTAAAAGCGATGATCGAAACAGCATTTAAAGAGATACCGCAGGTTAAGGTGAAGCTTTACGAACCCAAGGGAAGCCCCGATGCCAAGGATATGCCCGTAGGCACCGCCAAACCGAAGATGACGGTAGCCCGGGCCTTGCTTATCAAGCTCATGAATCAGTACGCCCGCTTCGCGTATCGATTGACGCTTCTGGAGATTCAGAAGCTCGCCTATTTCTTGCAGGAATCGAGTATGGATCTGAAGCTGCGGTATGTCAAACACCTGTATGGGCCTTATGCCCATAACCTCAATAAGGTGCTGGAAATTCTGGAGGGACACCATATTCGGGGATATGGGGATACCCAGAAACCGGATGTGGAAATTACCCTGCTGCCGGATGCTGACAAAGCAGCCGATCGTTTTCTGCAGCAAGATTCATACGCTACTGCGCATCTTGAGAAAGTCGCAGATCTCGTGGACGGTTTCGAGACACCATACGGCATGGAGCTGCTTGCTTCGGTTCATTGGGCCACCGTTCATGACGGCGAAGCCTCTGATGCAGAAAGCGCTATTGCAGCGATGGCTCGTTGGAATGACCGCAAGCAGCGACTATTCAAGCCAGAGCATATCCGATTGGCTTGGGAAAGACTCCAAACCGAGGGCTGGATAGGAGCTTGAGAAACGTCGAGGGTGAATTGACCCAGGAGGCAACTGTCAAGAAATACTTGACAGTTCTCCAAAAGGATCGCCTGGAAAGCGATTTCGACAAAACCGTCAAGCAACCGACCGACGGCAAACGAGGCAAGAAAAAATGAAGCTATCCATTGAAGATCGGCAACTGCTCGACGAGCTTTGCGTTCAAAACGGTGTGAGCCAAGCCAAGGTGCTCAAACTGCTCGAGACGGTCCAGGATTATGAATTCAAGGAGCGGCGCACCGGCGTTTATGACGCCTTGCGGGAGATCCTGAAAAGCAATCCCTCAGCTGACTAGGGGGTGAGTCATGACCGATGACATAAGCGACCTTTTCAACGCGCTGAACCAATGGCTTGAACAACAGAGCCGTATTTCCAAGAAGCCAACCGGCCTATCCACTGAAGAACGGAAACAGTTGCAGGCCGTCAACAAAGCGGTCGAACAGCTTCGTCGCAGCGGTGTTCCTGTGCCGGAAGATCTGCGCAGCCTGAAATTGAAACTTTCCGCCCAAGATTCGTCGAGTCCTGATAATATAGAAAACGATATTCGGCTTGGAAAGGTTGAAAGATTGATCGAAGATCTCGGGAAAACCCTGAAAACCGCGCGACTCATCAGGGACAAACTTAAATCGGTAGGTCAGGTGGGTGGAGGCCCTAAAAAATACTACGGTATTGCCTTGCTGGATCTGCTCCAGGCCGGCTTGCTGTCCGTTGATGACAGGTGCGAGCTTCAGTGGCTCAAAGACGGTCCTGTGCTTGAAGGGCGGATTCAACCCGATGGGACGATCATGGTGAAAGAATCGGGCAAATGGCAGCCGTTTGCTTCACTGTCTACTGCGGCGTCGGGTGTTGCCGGAAGATCTCTGAACGGTTGGAAACATTGGCGCCGTGTCAATAACGATGGGACCTGCACACCGCTTGAGGAGGTCAGGGCCATGTATATGAACGAGGAGGCGGACGGATGAAATTCCGCAAACTGATCGTCGAAAACTACAAATCCTTCCAGTTTTCCAGCGAGATCCGTTTCCCCATGGGCGATGACGGCCGGAGTATTTTTCTGATCGGCGGCATGAACGGCGCGGGCAAGACCTCGATCATGGAGGCGATCAACTTTTGCCTCTATGGGGCCAAACCGGATGAGATCTTCCGCAACATCAACCGTCGAGAAAAGGCCCGGGGCAATGCCAATGTCTCCTTCGAGCTGGTCATGGAAATGGACGACCTGTCGGAACTGGTGGTCAAGCGCTCCTGGAGCGCGGGGGTCGCCGACGATCCCAAGCCGCGGGATCTGACCGAGCGGCTGGTGGTGGTGCGCGACGGCAAGCGGGTGTCGGTGCAGAATCAGGAGATCTGGCAGGATTTTATCCGCTCCATGATTCCGCCGGGTATTACACAGTTTTTCTTCTTTGACGGGGAAAAAATTCAGGCCATCGCCGCCGACGATCACTCGGAGGTACGGCTGAAATCGTCCCTGGAAGCCGCTCTTGGTATCCAGTACATTAATCGCCTGGCTGACGATATCATTTACATCAAAAATGAAGAGCGCAAAGGGTTTGTGGAAATTTCCGACGAGGACCTGGATTTCAAGCAAAGCGAATTGAAAAAAGAGCGCAACAAGCTGGGCCGCAAACAACACGAAAGGGATTCCGTAAAGCAGGAGCTGGAGGAGTTCAAATCACATCTCGAAGACGCCCGGCAGCGCTTTGCTGCCGCCTTTCATACAGAGCCGGAAACCCGGGAGGCCATGGGCGCCAATGAAAAAAAGCGCCTTCAGGCGGCCAACCGTCTGGCTCAGTTGGAAAGCGAGATCCGTGCGCTGTGCGAAAAGACCTTGCCGTTTGCCATCACCGGCAGGCTGTTTGACCCCATGCGGCGGCAGATCGAGGCGGAGCGCGAATCGGCTGGCAGCGAGGCGATCAAGGAGAACGCCGCCTCACTGGCCAAACGGATTGTGCGGGTGGTGGAGGAACCGGAACCGATTTACCGGGAAACGCTCTCGGTAGAAAAGATGGCGGAATTGGAGCGGCGCATTTTCCGGCTGCTCAAGGAGGGTGACCTCCAAGTCTCGGCGATCAGAATATTGGACCTTTCCGATCGTGATGCGGCGCGGGTGCTCAACAAGATGGAAGCCTTGGAAGGCGGCGATGTGTTTTTGCTCAAACCCCTGCTGGAGGAAAAACGCGAGCTGATATCCCAGATCCGCAAGATCGAGGGCTTGAGCCAGGCCGGCCTGCTGACCGAATCCGAGCGCGAACTCTTCGAACAGCTCCAGGCCGACATGGAAGGCTGCTCCACGCAGATTGGCCGCAAATCGGAACAGTTGCGCCTGCTGGAAGAGGAGATCCTCGCCCTTGAAAAAAGGATCAGTGATATTCAAATGGAGATCGAAAAACTGTTCGAAAAACACCATGTCTCCAAAGAGAAAGCGGAGTTTATCCAGGAGTGCGACGCCATCGCCGGTGTATTGAACCAATTCGTGGTGCGGCTGCGCAAAAACAAGGTCCACCTGCTCCAGGAAAAAACCTTTGAGATGTATCGCCTGCTCTCCAGTCGCAGCGGTTTGATCAAAGACATCATCATCGATGATAAGAGTTACGAGGTACGCATTTCCGACCGCAACGGCCACGAGATCAAAAAGTCCGGTCTTTCCGCCGGCGAAAAGGAAGTGTTTGCTGTCTCCCTGCTATGGGGCCTGGCGCAAACCAGCCAGCTCAAGCTGCCCATCATCATCGATACGCCCCTGTCCCGGCTGGACAGCACCCACCGCGACAACATCGTGAACAACTATTTCCCCAATGCCGGGGAGCAGGTGATTATCCTGTCCACCGACACCGAAATCGACAAATCGTATTACCGCAATCTAAAAGCCCGGCTTAGTGGCGCGGGAAGCCTTGTTTTCGATCAGCAACGCGAAATCTCAACCTTTCAGACAGGATACTTTTGGGAGAATTAGACCATGGCCGACCGGCTGTATACATCCAGTGAGGCAGACGAGGTGCTTAGCGCGTTGCGGTTTGAAACCAAACTGGAAAAGGCTGTTCTGGCGCGCATGGCCTTTGCCCTTTCCCTGGTGCGGGAAGGTCCGGCTGTGGCCGTAAGTACCGGTTTCAGCGGCGCGGAGATGAAGCGCCCAACGTTTATCGGTGAAGATGAAATTTTTATCCGTTCGCTGATCTCGCATGTCTATCAAAAATCGGAAATTGGTGAGGAAGCGTTTTTTTCCAACAAATCCATCATTAAAAATCACATCGACAATGGAGCGGCTCTACTTGGGAATATGTTCCAGGAATGCGGCCGTGACGCGGACAGCTTGCTGATGCACCTGGTGGAGGAGGTGGAGTTTTCCGGCCGCAAGGAAACGGCTGGTCAAGGTCTGGATATTTTTATCGGTCGTACGCTTTTGCAGCGCCATGAGCTGATATTGGAATTGAACAATACTTCCAAACACGCCAATTCTCATTTGGCGATCATGGGTAAACCGGGCACCGGCAAAACACAGTTCATCCTGAAAATTCTGGCCGATATCCGGCAACACTCCAACTTTCAGACCAATTTCATCTATTTTGATTACAAGGGCGATGTCGTGGATAATGAGCGATTTATTGAGGTGGCCAAGGTTCATCCGTTCCGCTTGCTTCAGGGCGGGGAAAGCCTGCCCATAAATCCTTTTGTATTGCCGGCCTATGACGAACAAACCATCAATGTATCCGCTCGGGAAAAAGCCGAGAGTTTTGCCTCCATAAACAGCAAGCTGGGCGTTGTGCAAAAGGGGGCACTAACGGAAGCCATCCGGGCGGCCTATGCGCAACGCGCAACCGGCACAATACCTTATCCCGACTTTCTGGATGTCCACCGCATCGTTGCCGCAATGTATGAGGACGACAATAAAAGAGACGACAGCCTGATCGAATTGTTGCGGGATTTGGCGGATTTCGATCTTTTTTGGCGCCACGGCAGCGATGTCGCCCCCATCGATCGGTTGTCCAGCCGGACCCTGCTGATCGATGTGCATGCCATGCCGGTGCTAAAAGAGTTGGTGGCCTACCTTGTGATCGAACGTTTATACAAAGAAATGGCGCTATTGCCAGACAGTCCGGTTCGCGATGGCTACCGCACCATTCGCACCATATTGGTCATCGATGAGGCCCATAATTATCTGGGCCAAAAAAATATTTTTTTGCAGCGCATCATCCGTGAAGGCCGTTCCAAGGGCATTGTGGTATTTTTTGCCAGTCAATCCCCCAACGATTTCCAACAGAAATTTTTCAATTTTCAAGAATTGCTGGAATTTGCCTTTGTCTTTCAATGTGATGGCGTCTCAGCGGGATCGGTTCAAGATATCTTGGGATGTAGTTCAAAAACAGCAAAAGAGTTGCAGACTGAAATAGCTCGACTGGAACCATGGCAGGTGATTGCCCGCAGCCCGGAAAAGACCGAAGAGTTTGTAAAATTTACTGCCGAAGCATTTTACAAGAATTATTAAAATCCGTTAGGGGTTCTCAAAATGACCGATACAAAAGAGCTGAAGGAGAGAGTTGATAGGATTACCTCTGAACTTGATGGGCTTATCCGGTTTTTTCACACAGAGCTTAACGATCCCACAAAAGCCGTTAGTTTTGGTCAAACTAAAGAGATAGAGAATTCAATAGAACGCTTGAAAAGACAAGGGTTACCTGTCCCTGATGAATTAAAACATTTGAAATTAAAACTGCATACATCGTTAGAGCTACGACAGGAATTATTGGCATTATACGAACACTTTCATTCTCGCCTTCAAATCTTGGTATCACAATTTCCTCGAAAAGTTGCTACAGTTGA
>JAVEVM010000112.1:0-7533 GCA_034005055.1 Desulforhabdus sp.
CGCCTAGTTGATCGTGTAGGGCATGCCCCAGCAGAGATCACCCTCCGCCTCCACAAACCGATGAAATTGCCACCATATCCACCATTACTCGGGCGTGGCTTTTCCATCATGTTCGCCATTACCCTCTGCCCGCCAAATACATATCTTACTCCGACCGCGATATGATCTTCAACTACGAATAACACGAATGTACACGAATAAGAGGGAGAGGGGAAATGCAGGGAGAAGAGGAGATTTTCACCACGAAGGACACGAAGATCACGAAGAATTCCACGGAATCAATCTGCGGGTTTTAGCCCTGAAAGGGCGACAGACTTAGCCCAGGGCGTCAGCCCTGGGAGCACCACCTCCCAACAGACCAGAGCCCTGAAGGGGCGACACATACCCTCCCCCCGGCCGACCTTGCCCGCCTAGTTGATCGTGTAGGGCATGCCCCAGCAGAGATCACCCTCCTCCTCCACAAACCGATGAAATTGCCACCATATCCACCATTACTCGGGCGTGGCTTTTCCATCATGTTCGCCATTACCCTCTGCCCGCCAAATACATATCTTACTCCGACCGCGATATGACATTGTAACATCTTTGTATTAAAAAGGTTAAATGTGAACGTCCCCGGTTCCATCTTTTCCCTCATCTTCGCCATTACCCTCTGCCCGCCAAATACATATCTTACTCCGACCGCGATATGCGACCAATGGAGTTACTTATGCACTAAGTTGACGGCATTGATCCCGGGATAGGTAGGGCAGAGCTATTTTAGAGCCAAAATTGTAAATAACTGAGGCGTTCCGTTCCCTCTCCGCGAACGCTTGCGTTTAAATAGCGATCCACCTCATGGAGCTTAGTAGTGGCATCGTCTGCCAAAATGGCGGAAACCTCCGAAAGCTTTCCTACGCCCAGGGAATTTGCCGAAGTGCCAACTCGCAACCCACCACCCTCCGTTAACCACCATCGGTCATGAATAGGATGCCCACCGGTTGCCCCTTTGCCCACAACGATGATCTTAACTTCGCCTGCATCCGAATCTGAAAGATTAATTCGCCAGTGTGACTGGTAACAGTCTTTCAACGGCACACTTAAATCCTGCTGCCGTTGTTGGCTTGTTAGGATGAAAACCGGGATGCTTGCATTCACACTGCGGATCAGTTTGACGAATTCCAATTCGTCCAAGCCAAAGTAGGGATCAGTGATTTTTATAAATTGTGTTGCTTGAGATGCCCAATCCTTTAAGATGGACAAAGCCTTCTCTCGCTCACCTGGTCGAATCAGGGCACTACTAGATGAATCGGAACGCCGCGCAGCCGATATTCCCGAATCTGTGACAGATCGGATACGTGCCGCAATTCTGAAGGCTAATTCAGCAGAGAGCCGCGCTGCTTCAAAAAGAGGACGCAAGTAGGTATTAGCCTGATCTGTATCGGAATGTCGTCGCACGGCGTTCTCAATCACCCATGAGAGTACCACGTAAGCGTCTTGGACATTCATTTGGCTCGCTTGCTTGATAAATTGCCGAGTTAATTCTGTGCGGACCGCTTCTACTCGGCCGGAGTTTAGGGATGCCAGCATCATCCGTGCAATTGCCACCTGTTGCTCAATACCATGTGTTGGTTTTATGGCATCTCGCTCCCCTGATGCAACACGCTTCTGCAACTTGAGAAGTTCAAGTCTTTGTTTGGTTTGTGCACGCGCAAACTCACGGCCTGGATCGTTGTCAGACTCAGAGGCTAAGCTTGCCGCGAACTCGGGATCTAATCGGTGGGCGAAATCAATAATACGTTGCCGGGCTCTTGGAAATTCATTGGGATCCAGCGGTACAATCTCGCTCCATGCTTTTCGCAGACACTCCTTACTCAACGTTCTGTCGAGATCTGTACATGTTTTTGCCAACTCTTCGTAGCGGCTACACCGATCCTCAATGGTAGCAATTTTCGGGATGAGTGCTTTGGCTTCCTGTAGTAACTCAATAGCCTTAAGCCTCGCTTTCGTCGGCATCGCGGCACCCAGCTTCATTAAAACGAAAGCACTATCGGCAACATTGGGAATATTCCTTGCCCTCTTGGCCAGATCGTCCCAAACATATTTTTCGCGCTCCAGTCGTGCAATTTGGGCTTCGCCCAAAATCTTGTATCCCTCATGCTTGATATACTCTGGGTTGGGAAACTTTGTCTCAACAAGACTCCGCAGTTGACGAAGCATGTCAGCAATTTGCTGCTTGTTAAACTCTTTCTTGAACCGCTTGTGAAGGTTGTCCGCAAGTGATTCTATCTGCTCATAGGCAGCGTGGTCTGTCTCTATGCATTGCAGTACCCCGCAAACATCCAGAAAATCTTCATAACTAGCCTTCCCCTTTGGTTCACTTGCAGAATCGTAGTTCTCCGTGGGCAGTTGCTTTGTAACAAGAAAAGAGCAGATTTCGCAATACGCTCCGTCTCGGTAGGGCTGCGGCAACTTAGCGATAAGTTGCATGGCAGAGGTATTGTGGGCGCAATACAAGGCAGGAGACACAGAGACGATGACCTGCCAACGGGTTTCGGAGTCACTAATACTGTCAGATTCAAGAATTGGAAGAACCAGTTCTGAGACTATTTGTTGGCAACGTTTTAGATCATGTGCCATGAAAAACTTCAACGATAGTTCACTCCAAGCAGCTACGCGAGTCCCAATTGACGGGATCTTGTCAATGAGTTCCTTCAGTGCTTCGAGATCGATCTCATCGTAACGCTTGCGCTTCAATAGTCCCCCAAAACAACGAATTGCCAAGCGCACGCATCCAATGTAAGTCATCGCCGTATCGCGACAGTCCAAGACGATATCGCGTCGCGCCTTTTCCGTTTTCCCCAAGAACGATTGACTGACTTCAGGAGAGGATTTTGCCATTAACGCAACAATTCTAAATCCGGCATCCACTTTAGACCACCCCGCATCGATTATCTCCCAGGTCATCTCCAATTCTTTCGACAGGGAGTCAAGTAATGAAGAAGAGCAATCCTTCTTGTGCTCCATAAGAAGTTCCATAAACATGCACAAGGCCTGGCACTTCTCTTCGGCGTCAGGAATGTCCACCACCCACTTCTTGATTGCAATAATTTTTTCCAGAAAAGCGGCCATATCCTTTGGGGGGGTCAATAAAGCACGCAATACTACACGAGTCGCCTCCGCTCGCTTTGGAATAGACTTGATTGTATTATAAGCATCATTGATGACAGCGAAGGTTACATCAGAAGGATGTTCGCCCGCTATCGCCTGCATAAACTTGACTAGTGCCGCCTCTCGACTTGGAGCTGTGTTGAGTTTGGCAAGAACCTCTAATGCAATCTTGGTGTCGCTTTGAGCTAACGCTTTAATCGCAGGACGCACAGCTGTATAATGGTCCGCCGTCTTGGTCAGAATCTCGTCAACAGTAACTTGCAAGCCCTCCACTACGGCGGAATGAATCCCACTGCGCGCCTCGAATTGCTTGTCGGGGGCCACCTTTTTAAGAACTCGCGCCAAAACAGCCAACGCCGCCAATTTTGTTCCAGGTTCAGTAATCGCATCTATGTCGAAATAGAGATTCTCTAAACGATCGGAGGTGGCCTGTTTGTCGTAACGGACCTCGGCCTCCGCCAGCATCGCCTGGAGTTTAACGTATTCCACCGTTGGCCCAGCTGATTGGATCACGCCTTTCAGGCCGTCCAGCTTGCCAATGATTGTCTTCACTAGGTCAAGGTCAGGGATGTAACCCAACGGCGACGCCAAGTCTTTATAGACTTTAGCATTCGCCGTGTAGGTAGTGGTCTTGAGAATAGTGCTCAATGCATATTCGATAACGGTAGCTGCGTCCTTTTTCTTGGCATTGGTGACTGCCCACGACCGCAATGCAAAAATCCGGTCGGAGGCCTTCTCCCATTTATCCACCTCCGCAATAACCCCCTCAGCGGTATAACCACCGAAAAAAAGTGAAATCGTATCCATGAACTTCTGAACTTTGGGATCTTTAACCTTAGCGCGGAGCACCTGCTGGGTGGAATCCATCCCTGCCGTTCCTTCTTCCTTTTCAGTCAAAGCTTTGAACGACAGCTTCGCTAATGCAAGATTTAATTTATCTCCAGCCCCATCCTTACCCATGCATTCCTGAACCAGATCAACGGCCAACTCGGGATGCGTATAAAGCAAGTCCGAAGCAATCTCAACTCCTCGCTCGCCCAAACTGCTGCGGTCAAGTAACCCGTAATGCTGTTTGATCTGGTCGCTTAACTCTTGTTCAATCGGTAGAGACTTTGTCTTCTTCGCTCGGGCAATCACAGACAAAAGATGAAGGCGATCCTCCCTCGTGACCATCCGCTGCACTAAGGCATACGCCGCCGAGAAATCATCAAGAGAAACATATGCGTCAATTTCGGAACGCCACGGCTCTGAACTCTCCATGCTGGTAATCGTGGCTCGTTGAAGGCCAAACCTCAACAAATCCCCGTCACGTTCAAGACGAAGGGCTGTCTCTACACCTAAATCGGCCTTCTGGTGTAATGGTATCCAGGATTCTCCGCAGTCAATCAAACTGCCAATATGCTGCGGAGAAAGATAGGTTAGCAGGTCTTCGTAGCGTCCAGCCTGATGAAAAAAGCTGGGCAAATGAGTCAACGCATCTGGACTTTCGGATGAGGCCATCAGATCCAAGATTGCCGCATCCAAGACGCTACGCTTCAATGTTGACAGGCGCTGTGCGGCTAGACGCTTGAACCCCTCGCAAACGAAGTCGATTTCTTGCCCGTCATTTCGTCGCTCGACGAAAGTGCAACGCGACAACTTTTCATCAAGCATGGTCGGCTCTGTTTTGCAAAGGAGAGAGAGGGATGCCAGCGTATGCCGACGTTGGTCAAATGCGAGGATGGCAAGAGCTTGGCGCAACAATGCATCCTCGTTTTCCACCACACGCCACTCTAACTCGAACAAGTCTGGCGCGCGCTCAGGAAGCTCCTCCAGTAATCGCTCTACTTTGTGGCCGGCTTGTAGCAAGCGTCTCACACTAGCCAACTTTCCTGGAACAAACCCACAGACCTTATGAATCGTTTCTATTGCTATACTGTCTTCGATTAGCCCATTGAAGAATTCACGAGTTTCTTCGAGTGTAAAACCAATCATCCGAAATGAGTTCATCTCGCCCAACTTATGCGGCCGACTCTTTAGGCGTTCAAGAGGACCTGATAAAACGAAACGGAAACGCGGGATTCCAAACGGTAGTAGTTTCAGGATCATTTCCAGTTCGTGGCATTCTTCTTCGGGAATTTCGTTCAACCCATCTACCACAAAATAGTATGTTGACCGTTCGAAATTTGCTTGGCGTTGAAGTTCAAAAATGCGTGTGCGCAAGAGTTGAACTGGATCAACATCCGTATCTTTCTCTTCGCGATAAGCTTCTTTTTTCAGAGCCCAGCAAATTTGATCGCACAGGTCGCGGGTAAGCATCCCTGAGTCGTATGCCCACCGACTAGAAGAACGAACAAACAATCCAAATGCATGATTTGGAAATGCTGTGGAAAACTGTGCAAGCAGGGTGGTCTTTCCAATTCCACACGGCCCATCTACGACAACAACCTCCGTTTCGCCACCAAGCATCTCGGTAATAGTGGTGATCATGTTCTCACGTTGGATATTTGGCATCTTGAGTTGTGGGAATGTCGAGGCTACCTTCGTTAAATCCATTACTTCTGGAGTTTTGGTGCTCATAGATAATCCTCATTTCTATAAATTGGCGAGCGTTGGTGGTCAACCCCTTACACAATCGTTATCTGTTTGATTTCCTGCTGTTCTCTTTTCCAGTATTTCGCGCATGAGCGCATCCCGCATGACCGCATCCCCGGATAATCTAAATACTTTACCAACATGGAATTACGCACCCCCCTGTATTTTCCTTTAGAATCAAAAAACTGGCCTCTTTTATGAGTTTAAGCATTGGCGCTAATGTCCCCGTTCTCAACAATATCCTTCACCTAGCGCTTGTCAACGTGCTTGGTCACGAAGTCACTTTCGCCGACGGTGCGGCGGCAGCCTTCCCATTCTCCTCCAGCAACCGTTCCAGTATTTCTTCATCGGTGAGGTCTGGTTTCCAGCCATAAGCGGCGAAGACGGCGGTGTCGAGGGCGCGGTGGGCTTCGACGAGCCAGGTCGGCTTGCGGTTGTAGAGCGCGGTCAGGGTACGAGACTTGTCAGTGCGGTCGCCGAGCCAGTTTTGGCGAGCCTCGTCGAGCTTGCGGGCGGCCTCGGCAATGTGTTGGACGCGGGTATCTTGAGTCGATGGGGAGACGCCAAGTTCTGGCGGGAATGGGAAGGTCTCGAAACAGGTGGTGGGAGTGTAGCGAAAACCGCTTTCCTTCTCGCGCAATTGCGTCCCCAGCGCCAACGCCCACACCTCATGCGCCCGGGAATGGAGGATGCCGAAGAAATAGTCGTCGGAGCGGGCGAAGACAATCAATTGATGGTCAGGCAACACATGAGCATCCAGCCAGACGAAGAGCCGATGCTTTGAAACAGTTGGCGTGGCAAGATATCGTGACAGGTTGGTTATTGAAGCCCGCATATCCGGGCGCGGGCGTTGGTGAATCCACCAAGAAACTCCGGTTCGATCACCACTGCGAGCTCCAGCGCGGAACGGCTTGACCTTCTCCTTGATGTATTCGAACGGGGCCTCGTACATTGCGGCGTCGGCCTCACTCATACCCGAAGGGAAGTCCACGATCCACAGGCGCTGCGGGACCCGGGTGATCTCGATGCCGTTCGCCCAAGGGCGGACGACATCGGAATTGGGCTTGCCATGCGGATTTCGCAAGGGGAGCCACTCGCGGGCAAGGTCTTCGGGAATCTCGAAGGGGCCGACCTTGGTGTCCCCCATGAAGGCGATGCCCTTGTTGGCGTCAAGAATCCGGGCCTGAGTGATGTCGGCGGCAGCTGTGAGATTAGCATTGATGGTTGCGACGGTTTTGCCTTCGAGGGTACGTGATGCTTCCGTGCCGTTGTCGAAGGCGACGAGGCTGACGTGGACGTTAGCGCCGTCGAGGATCCAATTCTGATCGGCGACGGCCCAGAAGATGTCGCCGGTATCCTTGATGCGCTTGAGGACTTCGCGGTTGGCGCCGCCGCGGATGCCTTGGGTGGCGAGGAGACCGGCGCGCTTGCACTTGCCGGCGGCGATATGGGCGCGGGCCTTCTCGAACCAATAGCAGCAGAGATCGGCCTCGGCAGGCACGCGTCCCTTCCAGAGGGCAAGCGTCCGGTCAACATACTCATCGCTAAGTTCGCGACGCAACATCTTTCCGCCAAGGAACGGCGGGTTCCCAATAATAAAGTCCACCGTCGGCCATTCGGGCTCGCCATCTTCTGCGAGTATCGCATCTTTCAACTGGAAATTCCCAGAGAGAGGCTTGAGGATGGGATCGGAGACGACGTAGAAGCCGTTGGCGCGGATCCACTGGAGCCAGCCGATCCAGACGGTCATCTGCGCGAGGTCGAAGGCGTAGGGATTGATTTCGATGCCGTAGAGCTGCCAGGGTCCGA
>JAVEVM010000113.1:0-7518 GCA_034005055.1 Desulforhabdus sp.
TGTGAGATGTCCATGGACTTGATGGGCTTTAAACGGGAGGAAATGATCAACTACCCCGATCTGACCTACTGCGGGGTAGCCAAGTTCTTGGAGGAAGCCATGGATAGCCGAGTACAATTGTTCATTTAACAAGGAGAGAGAGCAATGAGTGAGGCAATAAAAGCTGACAAAGTAATGGATCTGAAAGGCTTACCCTGTCCCATGCCGGTGGTGAAGATCAGCAAGGGGATCAAGGATGTGCAGGTTGGACAGGTGGTAGAAGTGCTGTCAACCGATCCCGGTGCGCTGACCGATTTTCCCGCCTGGGCGAGAACAAGCGGTAACGAGATCCTGGGCAGTGAGCAAGACAATGGGGTTATTAGAATTTTCGTTAAACGCAAAGTTTAACTCATACCATGATGCCCCCTCCACGGGGGCAGCACTCAAATCACAAATGTGGAGGCATCCGTGGCAACCTTGTATTACCTCATTCTAGTACCCATGGTGTATATCGCCTTTGCTGTCTTTTTACTTGGTACCGCAATAAAGCTGGTGAAACTGTATAAGGCACCCAAGCATCCGAGCACCCTGCAGATATTCCCTGAGCAAAACCCGAAATGGCTTTGGGCCCTATACGATACTTTTCTGCTGCCCACCGTGCGAAAACACAATCCTCTCTTGTGGGTGTTCCTGATGATCTTTCACATTTGCCTTGTGCTGCTCATAATCGGGCATATTGAGCTGTTCAGAGATTTTTCAATATTCCAGGCCGTTCCCCACACCATTTTTCTTGGCAAGGGACTTGTTGGGCTTTTCTTGTCCGTCAGCCTGTTGTTCTTCCTGTTCAGACGGTTTGTTTCTCCCAACAGAGAGCTGTCGGTACCGGAAGACTACTATCTGCTGATCTTGTTGTTTCTGACCGTGCTGTTCGGCAGCCAAATGGATTGGGCCAGAGCCTGGTATAAATACGGTGAAATGGGCGTGGAAGACTATAGAGAATACCTCATGAGCCTTCTTTACCTCAAACCCGATGTACCGGCCAACGTTCTTTTTGCCGGCCATTCCTTCATGCTCGTTGTGCACGTATTTTTTGCCAACCTGTTCCTCATGTCTTTCCCGTTTAGCAAGATCATGCATTCGTTTCTCGCACTACCGATGAACAAATTGCGAAGAGGTTAACAATATGGATGAGAAGACGAGGAACGAGCTCTTGCAGCTTTTCCAGGGCAAACTGAATCGGGCGATGAGGTTTTACCTCGAAACCTGCTCCCGTTGTGGCGTGTGCACTAAGGCTTGCCATGTGCATGAGTCGATGCCGCATGTGAAATACATTGCCGCTTATCGGGCCGAAATTGTCCGTAGAATCTATAAAAAGTATTTTAGATCTCAAGGGAAGCTCTGGTCTTCGCTGGGCCAATCAAAGGAATTGAGCGAGATGGCCCTCGAGGAGCTTTACGAAGCCGCCTATTCCTGCACCGGCTGCCGAAGATGTATGGTCTACTGCCCGTTTGGAATTGACACCCAGATGATCATGTCGATTGCCAAGCTTCTTTTGATCGGAGCCAGCACCGAACCTGAAATTTTATCCATGCTGGCTGATATGTCGATTGAGAAAGGAAGATCCATTGACGTGCTCAAAGAAGGCTTTCTCACCGGTATAAAAAACCTGGAAGCGGAAGTGGTTAAGAAGTGGAAGATTGAGGCGGGCGAAACAGCGATTCCCATTGACGTTAAAGGCGCCAAGCTTCTTTATGTAGCTTTAGCCGGAGCCCATTCCATTATTCCTGCCGCCGCCGTGTTCAATGCCGCCGGTGAAAACTGGACGCTGAGCTTCTTCGAAGCGGTTAATTTCGGTGCCTTCGTTGGAGACCCCACACGCACCCGGCTCATTCTCGACCGCATTGTCAATGAGGCGAAAATACTGGAAGTGAAGGAAGTCTGCATCTGCGAGTGCGGCACGGCGTTCAGAGTCATGAAGCAGATGGCGGGCAAGCAGCCTTTCGAAGTGTCGTCCGTTACCGAGGTTCATGCACGTTACCTTAGAGAGGGTCGTATCAAGTTGGACAAGAGTAAGTTTGAGGGCGCCGTCACTTATCACGACCCTTGTCAGATTGCCAGAAACGGCGGCGTCATGGATGAGCCCCGCTACATTCTTGATCGTTTGACTGAGGACTATCGGGAGATGGCTCCGGATCCAAGATACAATTGGTGCTGCGGAGGAGGAGGCGGTCTGGTGGCGCTTGGAGAAGAGACTCTCGATTTTCGAATGAAATCTGCCAAGGTAAAGGCCGACCAGATCAAATCGACGCGCGCAACAATTCTGGCCACGGCATGTGAAAATTGCCATACACAGCTGGATAACCTCAATGAGCATTACAATCTGGGAGTCGAGGTCAAGTTTCTCACCTCCATGGTCGCAGACGCTTTAGTAAGACATTGAAGAAGATCGGTCTGGTTGTTATCCCAGCAGCTACAGGCCGTCACAAAATGATTTCACCCCTTCTCGAAAATTTAACTGACAAGTACTTTGCTGCTTGTCAGTTCACCTATTTTTTGCTTGACGATCTAAACTGTATTGAGCAAAGTGGCCCTTGCCATTTATGAATAAGTCAGGGACTTTCGCATAATTATACTAATTTTCATAACTGAAAACTGACATTACCTTTCTCGACCACTGCTGCTCAACCTCTTTCACCTTCTTTCCACGCTTCGAAAGTCCGGGCCAGTCACAAGTGTGAACCGGCTACATCCATCAAAAAAATCCGATGCAGGCGATTCCTGGTTATCTATGACAATCTGCCGGTAACTGATCCGGTCGATCGCCAGTAGTGCAGACGGCCCGCTGTCGAGCGGTATACCTGTGTATCCATTGGAAGGGAACTTGCCGCAAACGGCCTGCCTGCAGAAGGGAGAGGCTTGCAGGCGTTTTTTCCAAGGGCTATGGACGCCTTTTAACAGTGCGCTTCTCAACAGTCCCGCCCTAGAGGAAATAAATAATAGGCCCGGTTCGGTATCGTACCAACAAAATCCATGCACCGTACATAGATGCGCCTATTTGTGACTCCCGGCTCAAACCCACCGGTTTGTCTCATGTCGATCGTACCAGCAAATGGAAGGGGGTGATAGAAAGAACATTGATGTTGGGTCGTTGGGATTAGGTGTGCATTTTGAGATCATAAAAACAATGGGGGAAAGGATCCTAAAATGAAAAACTTGCTTAAAATTCTGGTACTTTTTGCAGTAATGGTTATGAGCTCGCAATCGGCAAATGCGACCAATGGAGACAATTTGATTGCGGTCGGCCCTATTTCCAGAGCCATGGGTGGAGTGGGTATTGCCGCTCCCCAAGATGCGATAAGTGCCGTATTCTCAAACCCTGCAGCCATGTGTTTCGGACCCTACTGCCCGGCTTCCGAAGTCAACTTCGCAGGAAGTCTCTTCATTCCGACCACTAGTGCAGAAGTTAGCTATGGCGATCAAACCACCAAGACAGACGGCAAAACCACCGTGTATGCTATCCCTGCCTTTGGCCTTTCCGTGCCGATCACTTCAAAGTATCCATTCTTTCGTTTTGGATTATCCGCATACGGGGTCACCGGCTTGGGCGTTGATTACAGGGATTCTGCACTGGATAGAGGAAGTATCCCCAGCGGGCCGGCGGCCGGCTTTCCCCTGGTCTCGGGGGAATATACCGAGCTGCAGATATTCAAGTTCTCGCCTGCAATTGCCTTCCAGCCGTTTGAAAGAATGTCGTTCGGGATTGGTCTGCATGTGGACTATTCGACCCTGGATCTGCGTCAAGGCACATCCAAGAACTATGGGATAGGCGCACAGGCCGGTGCCATATACAAGCTGACTGATCAAATGTCGTTCGGCCTCAACTTTATCACCCCGCAGAATATAAATTACGACAATGTCGTGGATCTCGATCAAGATGGCAATCTTGACGGACTTGAGCTGGAGTCGCCCTGGCAAGTTGGCGTGGGACTGGCCTACACCTTTCTGGAGAACAAACTTTTGGTTGAGGGAGATGTGAAATGGTTGAACTGGTCTGGGGCCAACGGCTATGAAGACTTTGACTGGAATGACCAGTGGGTGTTTGCAATAGGTGCTCAATACAGGCCGACACCAAAGCTCGCCTTGCGGTTGGGATACAATTACGCCGCTAATCCTGTCGACGATCACAGTGGGTTCAACGGCGCGGAGCTCGCAACCGTGCAAGGCAAATTCATGCCAAATTATTACTATGAATCGTTCCGTATCATCGGATTTCCAGCTGTAGTGGAACATCACATCACGGCTGGTATCAGCTATGACCTCAGTCCCAGGTTCTCCGTGCAAGCGGGATATATGCATGCATTCGAAAATACCATCAAGGAGACCGGCACAGGCCTTGACGGCACGACTCCGGCCAGCTTCGAATCTTCTCTTTACGAGAACAGCATAGATTTCGGTTTTACCTGGAGATTTTAATCGCCAAAGAGACTCCAACGCACGGGCCGCTAGATTCAATCCGGCATTTTTCCGGCTCGTGCTTTGGGGGCTTTCTCATGGTGTTGCGCATTCCGATCGCGGCATTCTCCTTAAACAGCACGCTCCCCGGAAAAGGATATTGTCGCACGCACAGATATCTTCAAGAGGAATGGCTATCCTAGGAGACTGTCCGACAATATGCGGAGCAGGGCTTTAGCCCTGCTTAGACTGGCAGCCCTAAAAGGCTGCGCTACACGAAGAGCGTATTCTCGGACAAGCTCCTGGCTTGACTTCCGATCATTAGCTCTCAGAGCCGTGCGCAAGATGCTCGCGAGACAAGATCAGCAGTTCTCGGTGGCGAACCAGGAGTCATCCGATAGAGGGGCAAAAAAAAGCCAAACGGCGGGGCTAACCGGTTGGCTTCAAAGAGGAGGAAAGAGTTTAATTTCTTCGACATGAGAACTAAGCAATTACAGTGCCAACTTGGGAAAGCGTGGCGAAAGGCCAATAGATCGCACTTTGGAGGATTGGCCGAACATCTATTCCAGCCATTATCGCGTCGTCATGGCATAAATCACGCCCGTATACCGCCAAAACGCGCCAATAATCAACCCAAGATGAATCGAGCCCGTTAGGCTCAAATCTCTAATGGAAGACTTGTCGGCCGTTTCTTCGGGGCTCCACGCTCAAGGATGGGGCTGCATAACCGATTTGGGGACGAGGATTAGAAGCCGAGATAGAACGTCTATGGCAGGAGTACCGGAGCAGGCGTAGAAAAACCCCGATTACGTGAAAATCAGTCAAAGGGAGTGAGGCTCTCAACTCCATCCTCGGTAACGAGCACGGTCTGTTCAAACTGAGCGGAAAGCGAGCCATCGCTGGTCACAGCCGTCCAGCCATCGTCCAGGATCAACAGATCTTTTCTGCCGAGATTGATCATCGGCTCGACCGTGAAAACCATACCGGGAACCAGACGGATACCATCCCCTTTGATTCCATAGTGGGGAACTTGCGGAGCCTCGTGGAAGTCAAAACCGGTGCCGTGGCCCAGGAACTCTCTTACGACAGAACAACCCTCCCCTTCCGCATAATGTTGAATCGCCCATCCAATGTCGCCGATGGTTTTGCCTGGACGCACCGTTGAAATTCCGATCTTGAGGCTCTCGTGGGCGACCTTTACGATCTTACGTGCACCCGGACCGGCGGTTCCCACAAAGAAGGTCCTGTTGGCGTCTGCATAGTATCCGTTCAAAATACTTGTCACATCTACATTTACAATGTCACCGCCCTGCAAGATCCTCTCACCTGGAATACCATGGCAAATCACCTCGTTCACGGAAACGCAGACGCTCTTGGGAAAGCCGCGGTAATTCAAGGGAGCCGGTATGGCCCCACTTCCGATAGTTAATTCATGAACCAGGGTATTTATCTGATCAGTGGTTATGCCTGGCCTTATTTCAGCTTCCACCAATTTCAAGGTCTTTACCACGAGCCGTCCCGCCTGTCGGATTGCCTCCACATCATGCTTCTCTTTCAGTCGAATCCTGTATTTCCGGTAATAGAGATTCTTCAGGCTTTCCCCCGGCTTGCCCCCAACAGGCGATTCCTTGGAAAGACAACATTTTTTGTACTTCAAACCGCTTCCGCACGGACAGGGGTCATTACGTCCGACCTTGAGATTTCCCTCTTTCAATACTTGTCTCCTAATCTTTCAATATTTTTTAGACTTTTACTAAAACACATAAGAATAGGTAAGATCAATCACAACCTGGCCTTTTCGAGTACAATGTTGACCTATGCTTTGAGAGGTCGCCTACTCAACGGTCTGTGAAAACAGAGAGATATCTAAGCCTGGCAGCTCAAATTATTAGATCGCTTAGAACGAACATGGCGACTCCTGATCGAGGACAAGCAAGGGTCGTCAAGGAATGACATTGCTGCGATTGCCGGTCAATTACAGGGGCTGTTATCAGCATTGACAAGTTGCCGGTTCTCAATGAGAATCGGCAATTAAGTCTGGATATCATCCTTAAGCCCTTCGCTCGAGAGGAGATTTGCATGATTCAAACGGTCATCCGGTGGTTGAACTGGTCCTTCAAGCTCTCAAGATGAATGGACTAAAGGCCAAAGACATCAAGTATGTCATCCCTCATCAAGCTAATCTCAGAATCAACCAGATGGTTGCAGAAAAGCTGGGCATGCCCAAAGAGAAGTTTCTGAGCAACATCCACAAATATGGCAACACCACAGCCGCATCGATTCCTCTGCTGCTGGACGAAAATTACCGGATTGGAAAATTGCAGCGCGGCGATTTGCTTTTGCTCATCGCTTTCGGTTCCAGATTCACGTGGGGCTCGGCTTTGCTCAGGTGGTAGGAATAGATCAATCGTTTGGAAAAGCGATGTAGTAGAATTCTTTCCTGTTTGCAAGATAGCCCTTCTTATCGGAAGCGGTTATGTATTCGAAAATCTCTGACGGCTTCCATTTTTCTCTAAAAGAATAGCCGCACTGAACGATCCGGTATCCGCCTTTCTGGAATTTGTCTTTGGAAAACTCCCCAAAAATGATTGCCGGATATCTTCGCAATCCGTCAATGGCGGTCTCTCTTCCATGCGGCTTCACCCAAATCCTGCCGCTGGAAAATAACGGAACCTGGTGAACAAAATCTCGTGGATAGTCGATCGAGCCCACCTCGATGGTGCCGTTAACTGCAAGTGGCTCGAGGCAACGGGCCATCGAGCGCGCCGGAGAGACATAGAAAACAGGTTTTATGAAAGTGAAAAAAACGGAAAAAAATAGCACCAGGAAAGCTCCTGTGGCAACCAGTCCTTCCATATAGCCCTGCTTGAAGAAAGTTAAATAAAGGAACAGAGTCAGCGAGAACAAAATGGTCCCGCCGGCCACCATTCTAAGATCTGTGAACAGACCAAAGGCGGCCACCAGCACAGCAGTAATCAGACCCGCCAGAAGCAGCATTTTTTGCAGCTTCAGGATCAACTCGGTTCGATAACCCTCATCCATGATCCTTACCAGCACGGCTGAGAGCATTATGGCGATCAACGGGTA
>JAVEVM010000114.1:0-7491 GCA_034005055.1 Desulforhabdus sp.
AGGGCTCGGCACACGCGCTTTTGCATCATCGACCTCATTCCACTCGGCTAATTTTATCGAAAGGCTCGGAGGCTCTGATCCAATCTTCTTTCTATTTTACACTCTATTTCTCATTTTCTCAAATCCCTGAGGACTCTCCAAGCTCGTCTACCTGACGAACATTCTAGGCTCGCGTCGGGTGGGCTACAAATCCAGTTTCGGGCCTGAGTGAATAACGGGAAACCCTCGACTCGATACACCTGCCTTAAGCCGGATACCGAATGCCTCCATTACCGGCTCTGCTCCCATATTGGACCAAAGTCCAATAGCGCACGCTCGCATAGTGCCTGTACAATTTGATCGACTTCCAGGGGAGTTTTCATTTCCCATGTGCCATCTTTCGATGCTGACCTGTTTTGGTGGCGGATGAGCAACTGCCTTGATCAGGTGATGGGTAACCAACATTTAGAAAGTGTATGAAGATCGTTAAGGAGACACTTTATGCGGGAAAATGAGTCCGACTTCACCATATCGCGATTAGGCGAGTGCCGAATCCGCTCCCCAATGCCTAGTGTTCATTTCGTTGATGACCATGACTATGTCCTTTATGACAATAACCTGTGCAAGATCCAAGGTTATTTCAAGACCGGCAAGACCCCTCTAATTTTCGAGAAGGCCGGTCCCAGAGAAAGGATCTATTTTGAACCGACCGAGCTGAAATGCGGCATTGTCACGTGTGGGGGCCTTTGCCCCGGTTTGAACGATGTCATCCGAGCAATCGTACTGAGCCTTTACCACCACTACGGCGTACGGAGCATATTTGGCTTTCCTTACGGATACGAGGGACTCAGCTACCGGCACAAGCACACGCCCATCGAACTGACTCTGAAGTCGGTGGCAAGGATTCATGAGCAGGGCGGAACGATCCTTGGATCGTCCCGCGGGCCCCAGCAAGTCTCCGAGATGGTGGATACACTGGAACGGATGAAAATAGGCATCCTTTTCACCATAGGAGGGGACGGCACCTTGCGGGGAGGACAGGCGATTGCAGAGGAAGCCGGCAAGCGTGGGCTGAAAACCGCAGTGATTGGCGTCCCCAAGACCATCGACAACGACATATCCTATGTGCAGAGGTCCTTCGGTTTTGAGACGGCTGTCACCGAGGCTGGAGCCGCAATCAAGTCGGCCCACACCGAGGCGACGGGAGCCAGAAACGGGATTGGCCTGGTGAAGCTCATGGGGCGCGAATCAGGCTTCATTGCTGCCTTCGCTGCTCTGGCCTACAACGATGTGAACTACTGCTTGATTCCAGAGGTTCCATTTAGCCTCGAGGGCTTTCTCACGGCTCTTGAAGAGAGGTTGGACAAGAAAGGGCATGCGGTAATCGTGGTGGGAGAAGGAGCGGGTCAGAACCTCATGCAAGATACGCAACAACAAGACGCTTCAGGAAACATCCGCTTTGGGGATATCGGGAGCTTCCTGCGCGATCAGATCAATTCCCATTTCAAAGGAAGCGGGAAAGAAATCAACCTGAAATATATCGACCCCAGCTATACGATACGAAGCGTTCCGGCCAATGCTCACGACTCTGCGTTCTGTCTGCTCCTTGGTCAAAATGCTGTGCATGCGGGCATGGCCGGACGAACCAACATGGTGGTGGGCGACTGGGGTGGCGCGTTCACTCATGTTCCTATTCCCATGGCCGTCTCCAAACGAAAGAAGATCGATCCCGCAGGGCATGTATGGAGTACCGTGTTGGCATCAACAGGCCAGCCGGAAACGATATGACCATCGCGGCATGCCGTCTGCAAGGGATTCGATGAAGGATACGTCTACTCTGTTGGCTCCGTTTCAAGGTGGCAGCCGCGCACATGAGCTCCACACATCGCTCTTTAGTCACAGGTTTCTTGAACCGGCCGGCCGGTGCCCACAAGGATTGGGAACCAGGCGCTCTGATAAAACAACCAACCAAACAGGAGGTTCACCATGGCGGTTCCCAAGATTGCAATCAATGGTTTTGGCCGCATCGGACGGATTGTCACCCGTATCGCCAAGATGCGCAAGCATTTCGATGTGGTTGCCATCAATGACCTGACCGACCCTGAGCATCTCGCCTACGCATTCAAATATGACAGCGTTCATGGGGTGTACCCGGGTGAAGTCCATCTTAAAGGAGACATACTGACCGTCGACAACGATCCGTTCAAAGTGTTCGGCGAGAAGGACCCCGAAAAGCTTCCCTGGCGCGAGTTGGAGGTAGACTACGTCATCGAGAGCACCGGAAGGTTCCGCAAGATCAGTGAACTGGAAAGTCATCTCAGGGCCGGAGCCAAACGCGTGATCGTGACGGTGCCGACCAAGGATTATCTGGAGAGCACCGTCGTGCTCGGGGTGAACGATCATGTCCTGACCAAAGAAGCCAGAATCATCAGCAATGCCAGTTGCACGACCAACTGTGCGGCGCCGCTCGCCCTGGTACTGCACTGTGAATTCGGCATCAGGCGCGGCCTCCTGACCACCGTGCATGCGTTCACTGCAGACCAGCGGCTGGTGGATGCACCGCACAAGGATTTTCGCCGTTCGCGTCATGCCAGTGTGAACATTATTCCAACGGAAACCGGGGCGGCGCGAGCCATCGGTCGAGTCATTCCCGAACTGGCGGGCAAGCTCGACGGAATGGCCATGCGGGTCCCGGTGCCGGACGGAAGTGTTGTTGACCTGACGGTGGAGCTTAACAGGGGGGTAACCAAGGAAGAGGTAAACCAGGCGGTTCGAAAGGCTGCCGAGGGTGATCTGAAGGGCATCCTCGAGTATCAGGAAGATCCGCTCGTCTCCACCGATATCATTGGAAACAGCCATTCGAGCATCTTCGATCCTCAGCTCACCCAAGTCATGGAGGACACACTCGTCAAGGTGATCGCCTGGTACGATAACGAATGGGGCTACAGTTCGCGGGTCGAAGACCTGATTTCCCGACTGGCTGCCCTCGACGGTTTAACGGTCCATTTCAGCAATTGACAAGCATCATGGAGCCGCAAGATGGTCAAGAAATCAAAATCCGGGCAATCATCAGCAGGCGTTAACTTCGGTAGCCGTGCGGACCTTAGTATCGAAGGTTTGAGACGCACCTTTCGTGAGCACCTCTATTACACTCAGGGACGATTCCCGGATGGCGCTACGAGAAACGACCTTTATATGGCTCTCGCCTACACCGTAAGGGACCAGCTTCTGGATCGCTGGATCAAGACGGTTGAGCAAATGGGTAGAGAAGACCACAAAGTTGTCAGTTACCTCTCGGCCGAATTCCTCCTTGGCCCCCATTTGGAAAACAACCTGATCAATCTGGGGATTTACCAGAAAGTTTGCCGGACTGCCGAGGAGGAAGGAATTGATATTCAAGCCATCTTCGACCAGGAGGAAGAACCCGGGCTTGGCAACGGAGGACTGGGCAGACTCGCGGCCTGCTACCTCGATTCCCTTGCGACCCTAGAGATCCCTGCCATTGGATACGGCATCCGCTATGAATTCGGCATCTTCGACCAAGCGATTCGAGACGGTTGGCAGGTGGAACGTACAGACGAGTGGCTTCGATTAGGCAACCCCTGGGAGATGGCTCGACCTGAGATAGCGTACCAGGTGAATTTTGGTGGGCGCACCGAGCCTTATGAGGACGATCAAGGTCGATACCAGGTTCGTTGGATTCCCCACCGGACGGTCAAGGGTGTAGCCTACGATACCCCGATTCTGGGATACCGTGTGAACACGTGCAACCTGTTGCGACTCTGGAAAGCTGAAGCAGTTGAATCTTTTGAGCTCGAGGCTTTCAACGTGGGCGACTACTACCGGGCCGTGGACGAAAAGATCTATTCAGAAAATATCACGAAGGTGCTCTACCCCAACGACGAGCCGGTCCAGGGCAAACAACTGCGGCTTGAGCAACAGTATTTTTTCGTTTCCTGCTCCCTTCAGGATATGTTGCGAATTTACAGATTGCTTGGTGGAGAGCTCAGTCGTTTTGCCAGCCGTTTTGCCATCCAGCTCAACGATACTCATCCCGCCATAGCCATTGCCGAACTGATGCGCCTTCTCATCGATGAAAACGATATGGACTGGGACACGGCGTGGGAGGTCACCTGCAACACTTTTGGCTATACCAACCATACTCTACTTCCTGAAGCCCTCGAGAAATGGCCGGTCGATCTGTTTGCCGGTCTTTTCCCCAGACATATGGAGATCATTTTTGAGATCAACCGGCGATTCTTGGAGGAAGTCAGCAACAGATTCCCGGGGGATGAAGAACGGGTGGAAAGGATGTCCCTCATCGACGAGGGCGGTGGACGGTATGTCCGGATGGCACATCTGGCCTGTATCGGCAGCAAAGCTATCAATGGGGTGGCGGAGCTTCACACCCGCCTGCTCGAAGAGGACGTTCTGCGTGACTTCTACGACATGATGCCGGAAAAATTCAGCAACAAGACCAACGGGGTGACGCCGCGCCGATTTATGGTCTTAAGCAATCCAGGACTGAGCCGGCTCATCAGCGCAAAAATCGGTGATTCCTGGGTCAATAATCCAGAGGAGCTCAAGCAGCTCGAAAACTTTGTCGACGATGGTGCGTTCCGCGAGGAGTGGCGCCGGGTGAAGTTTGAGAACAAGAAAAATCTCGCCCGGCTGATCCACGCGCGCACCGGGATCGAAGTCGACCCATCCTCGTTGTTTGATATCCAGGTGAAGCGGCTCCACGAATACAAGCGCCAGCATTTGAACGTTCTGCACATCATCGTCTTGTATAATCGGATCAAACAAAATCCGGCCTACGACCTGTGCCCCCGGACTTTCATCTTCGGAGGGAAAGCCGCCCCCGGATATTTTATGGCGAAACGGATCATCAAACTGATCAACTCTGTCGCCGAGGTGGTCAACCGTGATCCCGATGTGGCCGGACGGCTTAAGGTCGCATTCTTTCCCGACTTCAACGTTAAGAACGCGAAATTCGTCTATCCGGCCGCGGACCTGTCCGAACAGATCTCTACTGCCGGGAAGGAGGCCTCCGGAACGGGAAACATGAAATTTTCCATGAACGGCGCCTTGACGATCGGAACCTTGGACGGGGCCAACGTTGAAATCAGAGAGGAAGTGGGAGTCGAAAATTTCTTCCTGTTCGGGCTAACTGCTGAGGAAGTGTACTCTCTGCAGAAGAATGGTTACCAGCCCTTTGAATATTATCAGAGCAACCAGGAGCTTCAGGCGGTCATCGAGCGTATCAGTTCAGGCCATTTTTCCGACGGCGATCAGGAGCTCTTCAAACCGCTGGTCGATTCGCTTCTTTTTCACGACACGTTTTTGTTGTTCGCTGATTTCGGGGCTTACGTAGATGCCCAGAAGCACATTGATCAAGCATACCGTGACCAGGAACGCTGGACCCGCATGTCAATTCTCAATACGGCTCGCATGGGCAAGTTCTCATCCGATCGCGCAATTCGCGAATATTGCAGGGACATTTGGCATGTCAAACCGGCCCCTGTCGCTTTGGAGTGATCAGGAAGAAAAGATGGAAACACTACAAGCAGTTCATGCATGGGAACGAGCCGAGGGATGGCCGTGGCCTCTTGGGGCCACCTGGGTGGAGTCGCAGATGGCGTATAATTTTGCTTTGTATTCGCGCCATGCGGAAAGTATCACGCTGCTTCTCTACACCGAACAGGACCCCGCCAACCCGGTCCGCGAATATGTTTTTGACCCGGTGTTCAACAAAAGCGGCTTGATCTGGCATTGTCGGCTGCCTGAAGAAGATTTGCGCGGCGCTTCTCTCTATGCCTATCGGATCGATGGCCCATCCGACCTGAGAAGCGGCCACCGTTTCGATGCTCAGAAGGTGCTGCTCGACCCTTTCGCCCTTTCCGTCTATTTTCCGCCGCAATACAGCCGCTCCTCGACCTCCATGCCTGGTCCCACCGATGGACTAGCGCCTCTTGGAAGGCTTACCAGAAACCCGGCTGCATTCGACTGGGGTGCGGACCCTCGTCCCCGGCATCGCCACGATCTCATCGTTTATGAGCTTCACGTAAAGGGGTTCACCGCCCGGTCCAACTCGGGTGTGAGCCCGCGAAACCGAGGGACCTTCACCGGGCTCATAGAGAAGATTCCTTATCTCAAGGATCTTGGGATCACCGTGGTGGAGCTCCTTCCGGTCCATCAGTTCGATCCTCAGGAGGGCAACTACTGGGGCTACATGACTCTCAATTTCTTTGCGCCCCACCATGGCTATGCCTCGGGAGACCCCCACCATGAATTCCGCGAGATGGTAAAAGCTTTTCATGCCGCCGGCATAGAGGTCTGGCTCGACGTTGTTTACAACCATACCAGCGAGGCCGGGAATGAGGGTCCGACCTACAGCTACCGCGGCATCGACAATAAAAGCTACTATCTCACCAGGCAGGAAACCGGCGAGTACTTCAACGACACCGGCTGCGGCAACACGCTGAACTGTTCACATCCGATCGTCCGTGCGCTTATCCTCTCAAGTCTGCATCATTGGGCAATAAACATGCACGTCGACGGATTCCGCTTCGATCTAGCTTCGATATTTGCGCGCGCACTCGACGGCTCCGTCAATACCTTGGATCCGCCGCTGATCGCCGAAATCAGTTTGCTTGGATACCTGCGTCAGGTGAGGCTCGTCGCGGAGGTCTGGGACATCGGCAGTTACCTGCTTGGCCGAAGCTTTCCCGGTCTTATGTGGCATCAGTGGAATGGTAAATTCCGCGACGACATCCGCGCTTTCATAAAAGGAGATACGGGCATGATCGGGCCCCTGATGCAGCGTCTATACGGCAGTGATGATCTGTTCCCGGATGGTCCGGTGGAAGTCTACCGACCCTACCAGAGTGTGAATTTCATTACCGCCCACGACGGCTTCTGTCTCTACGACCTGGTAGCCTACAATGAAAAACATAACGAAGCCAACGGTCACAACAATACCGACGGAACCAACGATAACCTTAGCTGGAACTGCGGCTGGGAAGGCGATTCGGGCGTACCTGAGAAAATCATGCTGCTGCGGAAGCAACAGATCAAGAATTTCTTCTGCCTGCTCATGCTCTCCAACGGAGTTCCCATGTTCTGCGCCGGCGATGAATTCATGAACACTCAGAAAGGGAACAACAATCCATACAACCAGGACAATGAAATCACCTGGCTGGATTGGAGCCTTCTTGAGAAAAATCGAGACATGTTCCGCTTCTTCAAATCCGTCATCGAGTTTCGCAAGTCCCATCCGTCCATCGGACGGGGACGTTACTGGCGTGAAGATGTCCGATGGCATGGAACAGCCGGAGGAGTCGACCTGTCACCGCACTCCCGCTCCCTCGCTTACTATCTGCGCGGGTCAAGGCTACGAGACAACGACCTTTACGTAATGATCAATGCTTACTGGGAAGATCTGGCTTTTACCATTCAACAAGGTCCGGCGGACCAATGGAGCCGCGTTGTGGATACAAGCCTTGCCAGCCC
>JAVEVM010000115.1:0-7475 GCA_034005055.1 Desulforhabdus sp.
ATCTGCATTCAATCCGAGCAAAGAAAGCAGGAAGGTTTCCCCCGGTCCGGCCACCTGATGGTCGATCAATCCCGCGAACGGATTGGCCCAGCCCGGCCTGCGCATCCACGAAGTGATCAGTCCTCCGCCTGCGGCCAACGTCACATTCGGGAAATTTCTCCGCAGAAAACCGAGCATGGCGAAAGTGCATAACGCCTGGCTCAAAAAGTTGAGAGAAAACCCGATAATTCGTACCTTTCGCTCTCTCAGAATGGCTGTGAGGCGTTCGCTAAAATATGGATAGAATTGGTTCTCAGCAGGATTCTCGGCAGCCCGCAAAAGATTGCTGCTTTCTAGCGGTGACAGTTTAAGATGCTGATAATTGGCTAGGCTGAGGCGAGCTCCTGTTGATTGCGAAGACATCTCGAGAGCGCGGTTCAAATCGACCACCGCTCGCTTGTAGCGATCGAGATTACGATAGGTCAGCGGCTTTCTAACGGCGCTGAGGTTGCGGGAAATGTTGCGAAATGCCCGTTCAGTCCAGCGATCGGATGGCTTCCCGGGTTGCTTCAATAAATATAGCAGGCCTTCTAGGTTTGCATCCAGCAAATCGCACCTAACCAGGTGACGATTAAGGCTCCCATGAAGGCTGGCTATCCCCGGCGGAGGCTCGCATGGTTTCGCAACCGGAGGATGGATCAAGAGCACGGTCCCTTCGCCATTGGCGGTGCAGCAGCCGGTTTGGTTGAAATTTGAGGTGCGCGTCACAGGTCACTCAAGTATTTGTCGCCCCCGAGCTGGCGCATCTGCTGAAGTATCCATTGTTGTCGGGAACGCATAAAGCTGGAAGGATTGGCTACCGAATACTTGACTGGATTTGGCAATGCTGCAGCCAGAAGGGCGGCTTGCTTACGGGTTATTTGACTGGCAGGTTGCTTAAAGTAGACCTCGGACGCTGCCCTGACGCCATATATGGAACTTCCCATTTGTGCAATGTTCAAATAAACTTCCAGAATGCGCCTCTTACTCCAAATGGCTTCAATCAAGATGGTGAAATAAGCTTCCAGACCTTTTCTGAGATAGCTGCGCCCGGACCAAAGAAAAAGATTTTTCGCTACCTGCTGACTTATGGTACTTGCCCCGCGCAGCCTTCTTCCCTTCTCGTTTTGCTTCAAAGCCAGTTCTATCGAGGCGAAATCAAATCCGAAATGGCTCAGGAAAAGCTGATCTTCGGCAGCCACAACGGCAATTTTTATGTGCGGGGATATATCATCATAATCAACCCACTGATGCTTGAGCCCGTTGTTATTCGTTGCAGAGAATAGTCTTCCCAAACTATTTTGGA
Organism: Desulforhabdus sp.; assembly: GCA_034005055.1. Taxonomy (GTDB): domain Bacteria; phylum Desulfobacterota; class Syntrophobacteria; order Syntrophobacterales; family Syntrophobacteraceae; genus Desulfoferrobacter. Next base: position 1,325 of record JAVEVM010000115.1, read on the forward strand.
CCATAAACGAAGAGGTCGGAGGGTCGATCCATCTCAGTAGAACAACTAGCCACAACGACGCAGAAACCGAAAGAACGACTAGCTTGCCCGCGGTCACTATGACTTTATGCAACCTGTTGGAATGCTGTTCACTCTGTCTTTGCATTGTCTAGAAGCAAAGGACCTGTCTGCAAACCAGTAGAGTTTTCCTGCGCCTGGCCGAACAAAAATGAGCCCTCTTTAGGTTAATATGCAGCCTTTCTCTTAATCTAATTTGATTTGTTTTTCAGTGCCGAAATCGAAGCTTCGGTAATCTTTGTACTCCTGATTTAATGCTACTATTATGGGCATCTGTCTGCTTGTCGGTCCCCAATGTTGAATCGGTCCGGGACTGCTGAACAAGTCCTGCATAGCCCATTTGTCGCGGTTTTCTGCAAAAACTTTGAAAGCTGGTGAAGACGTTTTCACCAAATCCTTTGAAATGACCAGTTCCTCTTTGCCCTTACGATTTTCGCAGGCGATCAGGCCGGAAATAGGCAGAGCCAGCACCCGGCCGCCTTTGTCGAACTCGGTTACAGCTGCCATGTAGCCGGTTTTTCCAGCCAATACAAGAGAACCGGCAGCCAGACCCAGGTTAAAAGTGAATGCAGCGTCAAAGGCTGTAGGCTTGGCGCTGCGGCCTTCGTAGCCGAGAAAATGCGACTGGGTCGAAAAACTTGCCGCCTTGAATCTTTCAATTTGGGCGGGAGTGGCCTTTATTTTCCCTTCTTCATCGCCGAAGTATTTCTCTGTATGGCGCTTTAATTGCGACATCTTGTAGCGGATTTTTTCGATCAGGAGTTTTTCCGTTTCAATTTGAGACACCTTCACATTTCCATGATCATCCCTGTCCAAAATGAGCATTTCTTCGATTTCATCCGGAAGTGATGCCATTAGCTGTGCCGATTGTGGTGTCAGCAGGGGATAAATATATTCTTGCTTGTTCTTGAGGGTAGGAAGGTCTTTGATGTCTCTTTCATACTCGGCCAGAACATGGTTGAGCTCTTGAATAAGGATTTTCATCTCCGGGATAAATTCAACCAGACCTTCAGGGACTAGCACGACTCCATGGTTGATTCCCTGCAATCTGCGTCTTGTGATGATGTTTGCCACGTAGTCGACCACATCTTCAAGGGACATGTTTTTTTCGGCGATCTCTTCAGATATTAGAGCGACGGCAGGCTTGGTCTGTAGCGCCACTTCCAAGGTAATTTTACTGGCTGTGCGTCCCATAAGCTTAACAAAGTGGTAGTATTTTACTGCGGAGGCGGCGTCTTGAGTCAGGTTTCCAACCAGCTCGGAATATACTTTGGTGGCCGTATCAAAACCAAAAGATATGGGCAGGTATTTGCTTACCGCCATATCACCGTCAATGGTCTTGGGAATGCCGATAACATTGCAGTCGACTCCGTGCTCCAGAAAGTATTCGGCTATGAAAGCCGCGTTAGTATTCGAGTCATCGCCACCGACAATGATCAGACCGTCCAGTTTGTTTCTTAACGCGGTCTCTTTGACTTTTTGGAATTGTTCCGAAGTTTTCACTTTGGTCCTGTCGGTACCCAAATAATCGAACCCACCCGTATTCATAATTGAATTGACGCTGCTGGAATCTATTTCAAATACATTTCCATTGATCAGTCCTTTGGGACCTTTCTTTATCCCCAGCAAAATGTTCTCGGGACCCAAAACGGCCTTCAATCCCACCAGCACGTTATGACCTCCGGCTGCCGGTCCGCCCGAAAAGAGCACAGCTACTCTCTTGCCTGTTATAGCTTCGGGCTGCTCCGCTGGAACGGCTTCCAATACCGTATCCTTACTCCTCTCGATAGAGCGCGGAAATTCCTTTGACGTCCGTTCATGATCTTCACATTTAAAAATCGTAGCGGTCTCTTTAAAGAAAGCCGGCCTGATTTTGCCGTCTTTCCCCATAAAAACAGAGCACGCGGGAATGGGCAGCTTCCTGATCTCGTCTTCAAACAGGGAATGTCTTCCTTCAGTCCTGCAAAATTCAGCAACTGGATTGGAAGGTATATCTGGCATAGTAGAGGCCATCTTCAAACTCCTTAAAAAAATAGTGGCTACCATTGAATTCGATCGGACCGGGAAAATCCAGCCATCCACATTTTAAACCATCTTATTTTGACAATAGGTTCGTTTTCTTTCAAGAATATTTTGGCATTTCAGACTCTTGGCTCTTCATGGCAAAGTGATTTCCCACCTCGAAAGCGGCAAGTGGACAACAGAGCTCAATCAGCTTCGGCGGAAATGGAGCACTCCTGCTGCAATTTTGAGCAGAAACGATGAGGCCCTGAAGTGATCGGCTTGCCGACGGCTTTAGCGATGCTGCGCAACAATCCCCTAAAAAGCCAAACGTGAAGGGGATATAGACTATACCAGTAAATTATTCCCAACAGACCTTTGGGCAAGAATTTGGAAAGTTGCCGTAATTCAGTTCGGCCATCGGGCAAGGGTTTCAGTGTGAATTCCAGCACGGCTTCTCCCGGCAGTTTCATCTCAGCAAGCAAGGCCAGTCGCCGACACGGCTCAACATCGAGCACGCGCCAAAAGTCCAGAGCATCGCCGACATACAATTGTGCGGGATGACGACGGCCACGACTGAGGCCCGCTCCACCCGCGAGCCGATCAACCCAGCCGCGCAAAGACCAAAGAAGCGAGCCAAAATACCATCCCGTTTGGCCGCCGATACCGATGATTGGCTTCCAGACTTCCTCCAGGGGTGCTTGAATATGGATGCGATATCCGCATTCCAGAATCGTTCCTCCTGCGTATTCAGCATCTCCGCAATGTACCCATTCGGGCGGTCGAAGAGCTCCTGCATCGCTCCAACAAGTTTCGATCAGCCTCTCTTGAGCCCGCTGCAGGGCGAGCCGGATAGCTTGCCGGCAGGTAAAAAGCTTCTGTGGAATGAGGGAAACGATTCTATTCTCTTTGCATGTCGCGTGTGCTGTCATGCCTGCCCTTAATGCTTTTACAGTCGATCCGGACACTGGAGTCACCAGATGAATCCAGTAAGAGCCAAGAGTCGAGCCAGGTAAGGGCAAGGGGAAGAACATCCTTTTTGGAAGGCCGGCTTCCTGGGTGTAAATATCAATCATATCCAGGCTGCTCAAAATGTCGGGACCACCTATGTCAAAGGTCTGTCCAAGAACCTCATCGGATTCGAGACATCTTTCCAGATACCAAAGCACATTTCGTATCGCGATGGGCTGCACAGCAGTTCTTAACCAGGCCGGAGCGAAAATGAGCGGCTGGCGATCTGCCAAATGACGGAGTATTTCGAACGCGGTGCTTCCCGAGCCAATGATCATTGACGCCCTTAGAACGGTCACTGGAACGGGTCCAGCTTGCAGAACATGTACGATCTCATCGGTTGTGTTCAGGCATCCAAGGTAGATTATTCGTTCCAGGTCTGCGTCTGCCGCCGCTTTCGCCATGTTCTGAGCTGCTTTTTGGGCGAGAGCTTCCTCTTTAGCTTCCAGGCAGCGAATGAGGTAGAATGCAGCTGAGCATCCATATGTAGCTTTGGTTAGAGAGCTCAAGTCGAAAACGTCGCATTCGACGACATCCAACCCAGGATGCTGTGCCCAAGGTCGACTTTTCAGCTTGGCATGCGACCTGCCTAAGGCCCTGATGTGGAAGCCGGACTGCAAAAGCCGAGGAATAAGTCGACCGCCCACATATCCTGTTGCACCGGTTACTAATACGAGTTTTTGGCTCATCCCTGAAACCGATCAGTTGTAGAATCGTTCGCCGGTTTCCGCAATTTTGGTGAGAATGGCGGCCGGTTTGAAGCGTGTACCTTTCCGTTCAGCCCATTTCTCGAGTTTAGCGATCACCTGTCTCAACCCCATCTTGTCCATGTAGCGAAAGGGGCCTCCAAGAAAAGGGGGAAAACCCAAGCCCAGGACCGCACCAACATCACCATCGCTTGCCTTCTCAATAATTCCGTCCTGCAAGCAAAGCGCCGCTTCGTTCAACATAATGAGGGCTAAACGCTCGCGTATTATGGAAGGTTTGAAATCTTCCCGATTTTTCCCTCCAAAAAGTCTATATATATCCTTGTTTACCATGCTGGCTGACCTGAAGAAAGGCATTAGCTTTTGCCTGCGACTCGTCGGATATTGGTAGAAGCCACGACCGTTTTTGCGTCCGTGATATTTCGACCGGGTCATCAACCGCAGGCGGTTGTCGTGAGGAAAGCCACGGCTGCTGAAGTACTCGCTCAATTCATCCGAGACATGCGCGGCGACCTCGATTCCCACTTCGTCCAGCAGCTTGAATGGGCCGACCGGGAAGCCGAATTGACGCATAATTTCATCCACCTGATCGATTCTTGCTCCTTCGTGCAGTAACAAGAGAGCTTCCTGGATATACGGCGAGAGAATTCGACTGGTGTAAAACCCGGGGCCATCTTTCACAACAATCACGGTTTTCCCCTGCCGTTGCCCGACAGACACAGCAGTGGCCCTGACCCAATCGGGCGTGTTCGGGGTTACTACCACTTCCAGTAGAGGCATATGCGGAACAGGCGAAAAATAATGCATCCCGATGACCAGTTCGGGTCGCCGGGATGCGGAGGCTATTTTACTGATTGGGATAGCAGAAGTATTGGTTGCAAAGATGCATTCGGAACCCGTAAATTGCTCAACTTCCTGAAGAACCTGGTGCTTGAGGGCAAGGTCCTCAAAAACGGCTTCTATAACCATATCCACCTTTGCAAACGGCTCATAATCCACCACCGGAGAAACCTTGGCGTAAGCCTGATCGCGCTCCATCGGGAGCCATTTGTGCTTACGTAAGCTGTTGTCAAAATCCAGATATATGCTTTTGAGGCCGCGGCCGAGATTGGTCCAGGAAACGTCTTTTAAAAGCACCGGCAGTCCATTGCGGGAGCTCACTGCAGCAATGCCTGCCCCCATCAAACCCGCACCCAATACCCCAACCCTCTTGACCGGTTTGACCGCATGGGCGAGAGGGTTCTTCTTCAGCGCCGAGGTGGCAAAAAAAAGCTGTCGCAGCGCCTGTGATTCCGGAGAAAGAACCAATCGATCGAAGGCAAGGGCTTCTGCTTCCAATCCTTTATCCATGCCCCCGGCGATCCCGGTTTCGACGCAATCCAGCAAAAGCTCTGGTGCCGGATAGTTTCCCTGGGTCTTACTCAAGACTTTCCGGCTCACCATGGCAAAGAACATAGTTCTGGCGGGTGTGAAGTGCCGCAGCAGCCATTCCAGGGAGAGCAGCTTGGGATAGAGCGGTCTTCTCGCCAATCCCTTTTCAAGACGGTTGACGGTTTTTACAGCAATTTCCAAGAGATTGTAGGGGTAGACCTCAAGATCGATCAATCCCAAAATTTTTGCCTGAGACGAATTTAGGATGCGCCCTTCCAGCATAAGGGGTAGCGCCTTTCTGGCGCCCAGCAGGCGGGTCAGACGCTGGCAACCTCCACCGGCAGGTATCAGGCCCAGCTTGACTTCCGGGAGTCCCAGCCGGGTTAGCGGATGTTGGGTGGCTATTCGGTAGTGGCAGGCGAGAGCCAGCTCCATGCCGCCCCCCAGGCAATGTCCGTGAATAGCTGCTATCACTGGGCAAGAGAGTTGTTCAAGACGATTGAAAATAGAGTGTGCCCGGTGGATCATCTGTCGAGCTAGACCGGGCTGCTCCACCTTCGCCAGTTCTTTCAGATCGGCTCCTACGACAAAGTTGTCAGACTTGTCGCTAATCAGTATCAAGCCACGGGCTGCAGGATTGCCTTCAACATCAAGCAAGGCTTCATCCAGCTCTGTAAGCATATCCTCGGAAAGCTTATTGATTCTATCGCTACTATCATCCAGATGGATAATGGCAATAGCAGCGTCTTGATATTCTAGGCGCAGATAGTTCATGGCTCCTCCCCTAACCTATCCGTTCCACGATGAGAGCGTGTCCCAGGCCACCGGCCGCACAACTGGCGATCATTCCAAACTTTCCGTCCTCCCTCTGCAGTCGTCTGCAACAGGATGAGAGCAAGCGAATACCGGTCGCCCCAAACGGGTGTCCTAACGAAAGTGAGCCGCCCAATGTGTTCAGGCGGTCCAGAGGAACTTCACCAACTTTGTGACTCCTGCCCAGATTG
>JAVEVM010000116.1:0-7463 GCA_034005055.1 Desulforhabdus sp.
GCCATATCCTTTTTTAACTCTTTGCCGCGGCCGGGCGAAAGTCTAAGGCTTAGGGGCTTGTCATTTTCTTTGAAGTTGTAGACGTAGCACCAATCAGGCGGAATTGGCTCGTCCTTTGCCTGCTCTTGAATGAAAGTCTTGGCAATGTAAGTAAGTCCGGCCTTGGACGGACCGGCAATATACATATTATAGCCGGATTCTTTCATTCCCATACTGAACTTGATGGCGTCCACACCTCTTTCCTGGCCCACCACCTTTTTTTCCGAAGCCTCCAAAGAAGCAGTGTTTTCAAAAGGAAGTGAGTCCGGATCGATGTAGGCCCGCAAATCGTTAATGGACAGCTCCGGATATTGTTTTGCCATGTTCTGCTCCTCCTAGTAGATTCAATGAAGTGCTAATTTGGACTGAACTGCAACTATGTTAATCATTCAGCTCAAAACGTCGAGTTTGGCACGTTTCTTATGACTGGATGCGGCTGCTTGCACCACAGTACGGATAGCATTGATGGTATTCCCGTTCTTGCCGATGATTTTACCCAGATCCTCATCAGCCACCTTCAGTTCCATTAAAACGGTACCCTCGTTTTCTTGTTCGGCCAACCGCACGTCTTGCGGGCTGTCAACAATGGATTTGACCAGATATTCTATCAGTTCTTTCATGTGATTCCCCTCTATTGCGATCAGGCTTCGTTGCCTGATAATTTCTCCATCACTGAGCGGACTTTCTGTTCCGGCGTGCCCAGCTTGTCCCTTCGATCGTCAATCTTGATCTGGGTAAGGACTCTTTGCGCATCAAGAGCGAAGCAACTTTCATGCATCCGTTTCACGACATTCCAGATCTCATCCAGGTCTCCTGAGATAATGGTTCCCATTGGTGTTAATTGATAGGTGAGAGAACTTTCCTGTAGAACTTTCAACGCCCGGGCGACATAACCGCTCATGCTTGTGCCGGGGACGCCCAAAGGGACGACACTGATTTCTACTACGGCCATTGTGCGGTCCTTTCGGTTGCAGCTCGGGAACCAGTTTTCGGTTGAACGGACATCTTCAAAAAAATGGCGTTCAACGCGGCCAGACTCTGATAAAGGTGCTCCTCTTTGTGAGGCTCCAGTGTAAGAGTAGGCTTGAGGTTCCTGCTGCGCAACAGGTCAAACAAATACAGAAAATCTATGTTGCCTTGCCCAACCGGGAGGTGTGAATCAGCGGTACCGTCGTTGTCGTGAAGATGAATCTCCATCAAGAAATCCGCCAGGCTTTCCACCCAGTCGACAAGTTCCGTACGGGAGAAACTGTTTTGATGTCCGACATCGAGACAGAATCCAAACCAACGGGAAGGAATAGCTTGAAGTAATTCCAAATGAAATGTCGGATCTCTTTCCCATACGTTTTCCAGCAGCAGGGGCACTTTCGATCTTTCCGCCCTCTCTACCAGCGGTTCCCATATAGCGATGCTCTTTTCTACCCAGGATTCCCGTTGCCCACTGTGGTGGGATGGATCATAGCCGGTGTGACAAACCGCATGCACTGGTTCAAAAACAGAAACCAGATCGAAGAACTGCTGAAGCCGATAACATGTCACATGACGGAGCATAGGATCGAGGCTGCCCGGACAAAGATCCCAGAATGGAGCATGTAATGAGATAGCACATCCTCTTTGACTCAATCGGGCAGCGGCTGCCTTGAATTCGGAACGCGAGCTCCGATCCAGTTCCTCGGCCGAAAACCCTATCTCAACGTTCATCTGATGTTGAAGCACTATATTCATGTAGTCCGGTAGAAACTTCCACGGCACATTAACATGAACCTGTTTAATGGCTTCGAGCATGTTTTCAATTAACTCAGGCATTGCTACTCCACCTATAAGTTATGGCACCTCCTTATACTCACCATCAAACATAACCATGTCAACATCTTTCACGTTACTGCAACTGACTGCATTTAAATGCATTCTCAGATAAAACCTTATGCTGATCTTCAAACAATATATTTTGAATCGGCTAAGGCTAATGAGATGGATCGATTTATTGACGAACTGCATTCGCTTTGTTAAGCATTCCATCTTTATATCTGAACATTAACTTTAACAAAGATGAGTGAAACTGCGATGAAACAATACGTGATCGACCAGCTGCGTGAATCCGACTACTACCGGATCAAAGAGTATCTCGATGAGCGGGCGGAAAAAACAGTCTTTGAAGAGATTTATCAGCTCAACCTGCCTGAAGAGCTCTACACAGAAATTCAATCTGCTCATCGTGAATGCCAGCCTTTTTACTTTGCCATTAGTCTTACCCGAAATAAGCTGGCTCTGGAGTGGCTGATCCGAAGTCGTGAAACCCTCCGCTGCGAGTGTATTGGATACGCGTCCCCCGAGCAAAGGGACCATATCATTCATTTCGCAGACAGAATGTTGGACCACTTGGATATCAAGATTTAGGGACTTCCCCTCAAATGGTCCTGTAAGGCTAATGTCTAGGGTGGTGAAAATGCCGGCCGGAACGGCCGCGAAATCAATCCGCTTTTTATGCCCTGAAAGGGCTACATAAATCAGCCCAGGGTGGCGCTTCGCTGCCCCTGGGCTGGTATATTCAACTCCTTCGGGGTAAGCAAGTGCGACGGTTTCGCGGAACAAAAACCGGATCAATTCGACTGTACTATATGCAGTCTATTTTTACCACCCCAGCTAGCGTCTGTTGGGAAAAGGATGCAGCATGAAGTCGGCTAGCGCCAACAGAACCATGGCCTCGCAAACGGGAACGATGCGAGGAATGGCCGAAACATCATGGCGGCCCTTGATCTCGATTGTGGTTGGCTTTCCATCAGCCGTTACCGTCTGCTGAGGCAGGGCAATAGAAGGGATCGGCTTGACCCCCACCCGAACAACGATGTCCATTCCGGTCGAGATGCCTCCAAGCGTGCCTCCGGCATGATTGCTGGCGTAACCGTCGGTGGTGACCGGATCGTTGTTTTCGCTCCCGAGCAGGTCTGCTGCAGAGAATCCTGTGCCGATCTCGACTCCCTTAACGGCACCAATCGACATAAGATCGCCTGCCAGTCGAGCGTCAAGTTTGTCAAAGACGGGCTCGCCAAGTCCGGGCGGACATCCTTTGGCTGTAATCTCAACAATTCCTCCCACCGAATCGCCGGTCGCCTTCACTTCCCTGAGGCGCTCCTCCATCGCTCGGGCACTCTCGGCATCGGGGCAATAGAGCCAGTTGCGATCAATTTCTTCCCAATCATGGGTGCGGCAATGAACGCCGCCCAGCGCTACCGTATATGCTCTTACCCTAATCTCATACCGGTTCAGATAAGTTCGAGCTACCGCCGCCGCCGCTACTCGTGCTGCAGTTTCTCGACCAGAGCTGCGTCCACCTCCGCGCCAATCCCTCAGACCGTATTTTTGCTCATAAGTCCGATCAGCATGTCCCGGTCTGTAGACATTGGCCAAAGCATCGTAGTCTTTACTGCGAACATCACGGTTGTAGATCACCAGGCTGATTGGAGTTCCAGTGGTAGTTCCGGCAAATACTCCCGATAGGATTTCAACTCGATCCGACTCGCGACGGGGTGAGGAAAGATGTCCGCCAGGCCTGCGACGATCCAAATCTTTTTGAATGTCTTGCTCGGTTAGTGGAATGCCCGGGGGGCAACCGTCGATAACCGCCCCGAGAGCCGGTCCGTGTGACTCTCCCCAAGTGGTTACGCGGAACAGACGTCCAATACAGTTCCCTGCCATGATATGCTTCCCTGTTTGCGTCACATCGCGGTGCGAGCGAGACGCGGGTTGACTCTTCAGCGGAAAAAGTTATTCTATTCATAACTGATCGAGGTCCGGATTATCACACAAGGCCCTCGATATTGTAAGGGATTTCGTGCAATTTTTATGCGCTTATCCTGAACTGATTTTCCTAGACAATCTTCTGTAATCTTTGAATAGATTGTGGGTAAGAGGAGGAGCAAGGATGGGTGAGCATCATCCTGAATTTGGGGAGGAACTGGCGAGTGGAGTCGAAGAAGAGCTGGAAGAGCCCCCATTGTACAAGGTGTTGCTTCACAACGACGATTATACCACTATGGAATTTGTGGTGGAAATCCTGCAAAAGGTTTTTTACAAATCGCCCGCAGAGGCTACTCGCATCATGTTGATGGTGCATCGAAACGGTGTCGGCGTCTGCGGGATATATACCGTTGAATTGGCAGAAACCAAAGTTGAATTGGTGCATCATCTGGCAAGAAAGAATGGATTTCCGTTACAATGCACTATGGAAGAAGCATAAATGATCAATAGAGAGTTGGAAGTCACATTTGCAGCGGCAATCAAAGAAGCCAAAGTCCGGCGTCATGAGTTTTTCACCCTGGAGCATGTCTTGTACGCAATGCTTCATGACACGACCGGAAGACGCATACTCTACCACTGTGGTGCGGATCTTGAGGATCTGAAGGCCCGCTTGGAGAAATTCTTTCAAGAGCGTGTCGAAGTTCTTCCTGAAGGAACCGACCAGGATCCTATCCAGACCATGAGTGTGCAAAGAGTGCTGCAAAGAGCAATCATGCACGTCCAGGGAGCTGAAAAGAAAGAAATCGATGCGGGAGATATCCTTGCCGCAATGTTTTATGAGGAACACTCATACGCCGTCTATTTCCTCAAAAGTCAGAATGTCACGCGCCTCGATGTGCTGAGTTATATTTCTCACGGCATCTCCAAGGCCGACGAATCCGAAGTCACCAACGATAAACCCACACTGGCTCCGTCGCCGGGCACCAAGCAGGAGACACGAAAAGCAAGTGCCTTGGAGAGCTTTACCGTTAACTTGGTTGATCGAGCAGCGGAAGGTTTGATCGACCCGCTCATCGGCCGCGAAGATGAAATTCTGAGGACTCTGCAAATATTGGGCAGGCGCACCAAAAACAATCCGATTTTCGTCGGTGATCCCGGTGTTGGTAAGACCGCCATTGCCGAAGGTTTGGCCCGAAAGATTCATCTCCATGAAGTCCCGCCATCGTTCGAAGATGTGGAAATATATGCTTTGGACATGGGAGCGTTGTTGGCCGGCACCAAATTCCGAGGAGATTTCGAAGCACGGCTCAAAGGGGTGATTCAAGAGCTGAAAAGGAAACCGGGTGCTATCCTCTTCATCGATGAGATCCATACCGTCGTAGGAGCCGGCGCTACAAGCGGCAGCTCAATGGATGCCTCCAACATTCTCAAACCTGTATTGGTCAGCGGCGGAATCAGGTGCATCGGATCTACGACCTACGAAGAATACAAGAACCATTTTGAAAAGGACCGAGCTCTGAGTAGACGCTTCCAGAAGGTGGAAATTCGCGAAGCTTCAGTGGAGGAATCATATCAGATTCTGCAAGGCTTGAAATCCTATTATGAAGAACATCATGAGATCCGCTACACCGATGCTGCACTGAAAACGGCCGCAGAGCTCTCGGCTCGCCACATCAACGACCGCTATCTTCCTGATAAAGCGATCGACGTAATCGATGAAACCGCTGCCAGCTTGCGACTTCGAAAAGACCGACGCATCAGGCGAGTAGTGAAGCCCAAGGATATAGAGCAGGTTGTGGCGCGGATGGCAAAAATCCCGGCGCGCAGTGTATCGTCGAGCGATCAGTTGCGACTCCAACATCTTGAAGATGAGCTCAAAAGCCGCGTTTTCGGGCAGAGTACGGCTATCGAGATGCTGGGCAAAGCTATCAAGCGCTCTCGCGCCGGTCTGCGTATTCCAACCAAGCCGATTGGGTCGTTTTTGATGATCGGACCGACCGGAGTGGGCAAAACCGAAGTGGCACTGCAGCTGGCGAATGTGCTCGGTGTTAACTTCTTGCGCTTTGATATGAGTGAATACATGGAAAAGCACACGGTGGCAAGATTGATCGGAGCGCCTCCCGGCTACATTGGCTTTGATCAGGGTGGGCTTTTAACCGACGCCATTCGCAAGAATCCTTACAGTGTCTTGCTCATGGACGAGATTGAAAAGGCTCATCCGGATCTCTTCGGCATTTTGCTGCAGGTCATGGATCATGCTACTCTTACCGATAACAACGGCAAGAAAGCAGATTTTCGCAATGTGATCCTGCTGATGACCTCCAATGCCGGCGCACGGGAAATGAGCAGTCCATCGATCGGGTTTGGCAACCAGGAAAGCGAAAACAAAACGGCGAAAGGCATCAAGGCCGTTGAGAAACTGTTCAGCCCGGAATTCAGAAATCGCCTGGATGGAATTGTGCCTTTTAACGGTCTTAATATGGAGATTATGGAGTTGATCGTAGCCAAGTTCATAGCCGAACTTGAAGATCAGCTTTCAGAAAAGAAGATCAGCTTCGAGCTGACCTCTTCGGCGCGCCTGTGGCTGGCTGAAAACGGATACGATCCGGCCTTTGGTGCACGACCGCTGGCGAGACTCATTCAAACGGAGATCAAGGACGTTCTGGCTGACGAAATACTGTTTGGGCGATTGCAGCGTGGCGGCCGCGTGCAGATTGATCGCTCCGACAATCTCGAACAGCAGGGAGAAAATACTAGAACCAGCCAGAATCTCAATTTTACCTTTCTAGAGGTGTAAAGACACGGCTCGCAGAACATGCCGGTTTTTCGACTGACTAACGCGCTTCTTTTTCCCCCTTGCCACTACGCAGAGCCAGACGGCCTTCTGGCCATTGGAGGCGATCTCTCCCCTGAGCGCCTCCTGCTTGCCTATCGACAGGGGATATTTCCGTGGTATTCCGAGCACACGCCCATCCTGTGGTGGTCACCTGATCCGCGCCTTGTCCTGTTTCCTCAGGAATTGAAGATAGCCAAGAGCCTGCAGCGTGTCATAAAAAAGAACATATTCAGGGTCACTATTGACAAAGCTTTTCGCAACGTCATCCTGCAATGTGCTGAAGTGCGTAGGAAACAGGGAGAAGGAACCTGGCTCGTTCCGGAAATGATCGACGCCTATTGTCTGTTGCATCGGTTAGGCTATGCCCATTCCGTGGAAAGCTGGTACCAGGGCGAGCTGGTGGGAGGGCTGTATGGAGTGGCTCTCGGCAGGGTCTTTTTTGGTGAATCGATGTTTGCAGCGAGAACCGATGCCTCTAAGGTGGCTTTGGTATATCTGGTAAATTTGCTCCGGCAATGGCAGTTTAAATTGATCGATTGTCAGGTTACAACACATCATCTCATGACTCTCGGAGCTCGTGAAATACCTCGTGAAGATTTCCTGGAACATTTGACTGCTTTTACAAGAAATCCTGCCAAGTTGGAGGTGTGGATATCCGGCGAGCTCTCAATCCAATCGGTTCAATAAATCAGAGCGGCAGGCCATCACCCGCCGCCCAACCGTGGTTCACGAGAGTGCTCTACACATCCTGAGCAGGTTTTCGCCTCTTTTGCCCTGCTGCGGCAATGCATAAGCCGGACGGTCAAGGCTTGCCAGTCAGCCGATCGCTTATCTTCAGGCCTTGTTGTTC
>JAVEVM010000117.1:0-7461 GCA_034005055.1 Desulforhabdus sp.
GCCGTGTCCTGAGCGGTCAGCACATGGTAATCGTAGTCGGTTAAAATCTCCTGCAAAGCCACACAAATTTCGGGATCGTCATCAATCACTAAAATTCTTTTCTTGTCCACTGTCATCTTCTCCTCCTTTTTCGCCCCCTTGTTTGGGCGGAAGCTCCCTTAGATGCACTCCGGGAATGCGGTTCGGCTTACATGCCGATTCTCCGAACAGGGTTGCTTTCAGCAGGGATTTCAATGAGAGCGAGCAGGAAGCTTTTCAGGAATTACGGGTCTTTTCAAAGTGAAGATGTGGAATGATTAGGGTTCAGCCTCTGTTTGACCAGTTGGTATCGATCAGTCGAGGGGAGTGTCCGAAGTGCTTGTGCACGGCAACGGGCGGTGCATGAGAAGCAGAGGCCGAAAGGTGTCGTTTTCAGCTGCTGTCTGCAATCAACCCGAATTCGGTCGTTATTTTTACTTTTAATCCAAATACTCCGGAGGGTCAACAACTACTAATGCCCAAGCCGGAGATGGTAAAGGTCTTCTTTGCTCTTGTGGTGCTTGCCGGCGTAGGAGTCAGCAATCTGGTGCAGATCTATGGACAGCTGCAGATAATTGCGGTGTAAATTTCGTTGCTCATGGATGAACAGGGGGCCATTGACAGCCAGCTTCTCCCGCCTCCGGCGATTCTCGAGCAAGCTGATGACAGCCTCAGCCATAGATTTTCCGCCGTCTCGGTCCACCAGCAATCCGGTTTTGTTGTGCAGCACCACCTGCGGGACTCCAGCCGTATTTAAGGCAACCACAGGACATCCACATGCCTGCGCCTCCAAAAAGACCATACCCAGCGATTCGCCGAGCCCCGGAAAGACAAAAAGATCAGCGGCGGAATAATAGGCCGGCATATTCTTTCTTTCCACACGGCCGGCAAAAAACACCATTCCAGGCAAAAGCTCATCGGCAATTCGACGCAGTTCTTTCTCCATCGGGCCATCGCCCACCAGCAACAGTTTGAAGCTAACCCGTTGGTGCTTGAGCAGCGCCAGCGCGCGGAAAAGATAGATGAGGCTGTCGAATTTCACATCCGCCCTGAACATGGCCGCACTCATGAGCAGAGACCATCTGCCGGAGATGTCATAGTAATTGCGAATGGCGTGGCCGGCCTGCTCGTTGCGCTCAAATTCTTCGGGGAAGATGCCGGGAGCGATATAGGTCAGCGACCGGGCGGGAAGAATGCGGTGCAGAGCCTCCAGATCGTCGGTGTTATTGGTAAAAACATGGCACGAGGCTTTAATGGCTAGGCGGTTGAGATAGAAGCCGACCCGCGTAGCTCGCTCTTTGCGCCTGCGGGTGCCGTACATCGGTTGAAAGAGAACATAAGGGATTTTCTGTAACCGGCAGATGTAGGGACCTAATACATCGGGAGACTTGTAATAGGTATGATAGCTGAGCCAGACGTCCGGGTGAAAGCTGCGTGTGCGACGGTATGCCTCAAGAAGATTGACAGCAGCTTCCAGCCATCTTGCCGGGCTTTTCCAAAACCATCTGGATCGAAATTCCGTGATTTCCTCACAGCGGTGACCGAGTCTGTTTAGCTCTTGATGAATACCGCGGGCAATGGTCTGGTCTCCCGACGGCAATGGATGGGAAAGGGGCTTGTTCGGGCAGTAGAAGGCGATTTTCATTTGACTCTAAAGATTTCGATTTTCAGCGCCCATGGCCCCCAAGAGTCGCGGTAAGTCGCCAAAGCGGCCGATGAGACCGAAGATCAATGCAGCAAGGAGCACAAACACCACTGTGACAGAAGCCATGACCGGCGTGTAGCCGTATCGCAGGGAGTTGAAGATCTTAATGGGAAGGGTTTCTACGGTGAAGCCAGACACCATATAGGCGACGATATACTCGTTGAGGCTGAGTACGAAGCAAAAGGCGTAACCCGAGACCATATAGGATCTAATCAAAGGAAAAACCACTGTGCGGAAAACAACCCTGGAGTCGGCGCCCATGGTTTCGGCGGCCTCGATGATTTCGCGATCGACGGATTCGAACCCAAGGGAAATTGTCACCAGAGGTAGAGTAACGAAAAAAATAGCATGTGAAACAATGGTGGCGATCATCTGTCCGTAAAGGCCTATCGTGGCCCAAAAGGAAAGAAAGCCCAAGGCAGTAATGACCGGGGGCAGCAGAAACGGTGAAATGCCGAGAGCGAAGAGGGCACGAGCATAAAAGACCTGGTAGCGCCAGAGGAAATAGGCCAGGGGCAAGGCAATCGAAATGGCCATCAGGCTCGATAAGGTCGCGATGATCATGCTGTTTTTTATCGGAATCAGCCAGGAGCTTTCCGTAAAGAGCTCAGCGTACCACGCGAGCGAAAGTCCCTGCGGCGGGAAAACCAGGAACTTATCTGCATTGAGTGACACCCCGGCGACAACCGCGATGGGGCACAACAGGAAGATCAGAGTGAAGGTGAGAAATAGATTGCGAAGGGCTCTGTTCATTTGCTCTCGACCGTTCTGCCTTTTCCGATTTTCATGGTGAGGCCGACCAGTGCCAGGCTCACCAGCATGAAAAATACCGCCATGGCCGCGGAAAGCGGCAAGTTGGAGTGGTAAATGGCCTCATCGGTGATCAGCACGGAGAGAGTCCAATGCTGAGGTCGGCCCAAAATCTGGGGAAGGACATAGGTCCCCAGGGTGAACGCAAAAACCATCACCAGAGAGGAAACGACAGCTGCGCGCGATGATCCTACCACCACCGTAAAGAAGGTTTTGATAGGCGAGGCCCCCAGGGTTTGGGCTGCTTCCGGCAGATGCGGATCGAGCCGCGAAAGGGGCGGATATAACACCAGAACCGTATATGGGAAAGCCACATAGCACAGGCCGCACAGGAGCGCCCAGAAACTGGGAGACCAGCTTGTCGGTTGCTTCATGACACCCAGCCAAACGAAAAAGTTCGAAATTCCTGCACTCTGTGAAAGGATGAGGGACCAGGCGAACCCGATAATGACAGCGGAGAGAGAAAGCACCGATACTAGCATAACCAGCCACACGACTTGGGTTTTCCGTCGCATGCGGGTTATGAAGTAAGTGAAGGGAAATCCGAGCGCTACGGAGATCACGGCGCACAGGGCAGAAATGAAAATGGAGAACGCCAGCACTCGAGCGAAATGCTCAGTGAATAGATTCTGGTAGTTGTTAAGGTCGAATGTCGATGTGTAAAAGCCGCCCGACTGTCGCTTAAAAAAGCTGATCGTCACCATGATGCCGAAAGGGATGATAAAGAATATCCCCAGCATGGCAGCCGGATAGATGATGGGCAGATGATTCTTCAGGCCTCTGGGCCTTTCACCTGTCATGAGGTCAGCACCTTGCAAGCGGCCGGCGGGAGAATCGCCGTTGCAGCGTCTTGTTGTTTGACCGGTGGACGTCCCTGTGGAGTGGATTGGCTGATGATCTGAATCCCGTTACAATCGAGGTAGATTTCAACACTCGAGCCGACGTCCCGCACGAAAGTGACGGTGCCGTGCAAGCTGTTTTCACCTTGTTGAATACCCGGCACCACGGAGATGTCTTCAGGCCGCACGGAAATGGTTATCTCATTGCCGGATGGCAGACCCTGCGGCACGCTATCAATCTTCAACATCGTGCCAAGAACTGCCGCTTCTCCAATATCACTGTAAATGCCTTTGAGGAGGTTGCTCGTACCGATGAAGTCAGCCACAAAGGTGTTGGCCGGCTCCCGGTAAATTTCCAGGGGGGTGCCCATCTGATGCACCTGATTATCCGTTCCCATGACCACGATCAGGTCGGACATGGTCATGGCCTCCCGTTGATCGTGAGTGACAACGATGGTCGTGATCTGTAGCCGCTGCTGGAGCATACGCAGCTCGAGCTGCATATCTTCGCGCAATTTGGCGTCGAGTGCGGAAAGTGGCTCATCGAGCAGAAACAGCCGCGGTTCTATGGCTAAAGCTCTGGCTATGGCGACTCTCTGGCGCTGCCCGCCCGACAGCTGGGAAATATGGCGGCCGCTATAACCGGGCAGACGCACCAGTTCGAGGAGCTCATCGATGCGACGCTGGCGGGCGGCCTTGTCGACTTTGCGTACCCGCAGGCTGTATGCAATGTTTTCACCGACCGAAAGATGTGGAAAAAGAGCGAGGGATTGAAACACCATGCCGAAGTTGCGACGGTGGGCCGGTTGCTCGGTGATATCGCTGGAATCGAGAAGGATGTTGCCTCTAGAAGGCTTTTCCAGTCCGGCAATGAGCCGCAACAGAGTTGTCTTGCCGCATCCGGAAGGGCCTAGAAAACAGACAAAACGCCCATGCGGAATCTGCAGACTGACATTCTGGACCGCCACCACCGAGCCGTAGTGTTTATGGATATCTTTGAGAACCAAACCGGTCATGAAGTGCATCATTATTGAGTCCCTTGCAGAGCTCCTCCCACCAGGCCCGGGCCGAAGCTTGCTCTGGCCGAATCTTCCGGATACGGCGATCTTTCAGATTTCGGTATACGCCGCGTGCGTGCGGCCTCTGCAGAGACAAAAAAAGCGATGTTGAAAATTCTGCTCGGTTCCAACATCGCTTCGGGAATTTATTGAGTGATCATCTCCGTCCACTTCTGGTTGAGCCAATCACTAAGCTCGCCGGTGTAGATGTCGAAGCGGGGAAGAATCGGCGGAATGTCACTGGAAACGGCCGCAAATTCCTCGGGCGTCAGATCGGTTAGCTCCTTTCGCACGGTCGGGGAGGTGCCTACCTCGCGTGAAAGCTTGGCTTGGATCTCCGGGCGGCACATATAATTGATGAAGATATGAGCCTCTTCGATCTTCTTGGATGATTTGGGAACCGCCCAGATACCGGCATCGAGCACTCCGCCTTCTTTCGGGAAGGTGGATCGCACGGGTTGCCCCTTCTTGGCTGCCAGCATGGAGACATCATGATAATATTCGCCCATTGGAATCTCACCGGACTGCAGGGCCTGCTGGAATTGGCCTTCGTCCCGGTACCACAGCTTTACATTGGGCTTGATGGTAGCGAGCTTGTCGAGCACTTTCTGAATGCCCTCCTTGGTGTCCAGGATTTTGGTGCCGTCGAAGAAGGTCGATGCAGTGATCTCAAGCAGCCAGGAGTTGCTCACCAGTGCGAGAAGGCCCAGAGAATCCTTCTTGTCCGGCTCCCACATGGCAGCCCAGGAGGTTGGAGCTTCCGGAAAAACCTTGGTGTTGGAAACCAGCGTGATATACCAGGAGACCGCTCCTATGCCGTCCACCCTACCGTCAGGATATCTGTGCACGAAATGCGGCAGAAGGTGCTTATGATTAGGGATCTTTGCCAGATCGAGCGGCACCCACAGCTCGGTCTTCTGCCCTCTGATCATGGGGGTTTGTGCAATCATGTTGACGTCGGCCGGGGCTATGCCGGCCTTTGCTGCCTGCTCCAACTGCACGAGCCAAGCCTCACCGGTGGGCTCGGCGACGGATTCGACTTTGATGCCGGTTTCTTTCTCGAAATCGGGAAAAATGAACTTGTCGAAAGAATCCTTGAAATAGCCGCCGTAAACGCCGACCTTGAGGGTCTCAGCCGCGAAGGCCGGTGGCCCCACAAGCATTGCTGCAGCCATGCACAAGGTCAGAGCGGACCACACAATAATGCCTCTATTTTTTCCGGCCACTGTAGTTCTCCTCAATGTGAGTTGATAAATAGAGAGATTCTTATCTACGGATTCCCGCAATATGTCAAAAAGCCCACGCAGTGTCAATATTCATCCTGATGGGTCAAGGTGCTCCAAGCCTCAGAATCCTCCAACCTGAATCGGGAAGTAGTCTTCGCAAATCCCTTCCCGGTGGACATCGGCGGTGGCACAATGCAACCCCCCGCCAAATGCGCTCAGAGCAGCGAAAGGCACGGGAATCACCTCAAAGCCGAGTTGATCGAATTGCTCCATTTGCCTTACTTCCTGAGCATCGACGCAAATTGTTTTGGGATCGAGCATCAGAGTGTTCATGGAGAGCCATCGACTGCAGAATGAAAGCGGCGGGTATCCCGGCAGTGCAGGCTCGGCGCACTCGACCAGCTCCCAATCATTCTTCTTGAAAAACTCGATCATCTTCGGCTCCAATGGAGCTCTTTGCCTGTTGGTTAAGGCAAGACCCGGGCGCAGCAGCACAAATGTGGCATCGATATGGATCGGGACCGTCTCTTTAAAGTGGAGGACATGCAGGCGGTGATCGGCAAAGTGGCGGCGCAGCCAGTCAATTCCGGATTTATTGGTAACAGCTGAATGGTAGACGAATAAGTCTCTTCCCGCGCGCGCTATGTCTGCAGCGTCAAACAATGGCTCCTCTTCCGTTAGTATCCAATCGCCGGTGCGCATCGCCTGTTCTTTTTGCTCTTCGGTCCAATTTTTATAGTCATTCCAGAAGTCGGGCTTGTAGCTGCGCTCGGTCAGGCGCGGCTTGGGGGCTGCCTGCCAGCGAAAATGCGGATCCTCCCGGAAGTACCTTTGCAGCAAAGGGCGGTAGCACAAATATTCAAACCAGCGGCTCCGGTACGACATGGTTGCTTCTAGAATTTCACTGCCCACCGTAAGCAAGACATCTCGGGGTGGCATACAGCCAAACATGGACTTTTGCTTCCAGTCCGGCGTTGAGACTTCTTGGCTGAAGTCTATGCAGGTCGGCCGATCGACTTGAATTCCACGCTGTTCCAAAAGCCTTACAAAATTATCCATCTGTTCGGTGGCCATTGCCAGCATCTCTTCGGGCAGCGGTCCGAAAAAGCCTTTGGGCACTCCGTCCTTGGTAAAATCCCGCTCGATGGCGGGCTCCGGGGCCTGAACCATGGTTCCCTCCGGTCGCCCCACGATGACATGCTTCAACGGGTCCCATTCGTTCCATGAGTTGACAATAACCTTTTGTTCCTTCATGGTGCCTCCTGAACATTCATCTATTCTCAGTGCAAACGACAGCTGAAGACAAAAACTTCCAGCCGTTCTCGATTTTTTTGTTAGGTAAGTGCTGAGCTGGTGTGATTAAGAAACTGTTTTTTCGCGGGTTTCTGCGTATCACTTCTAATTTGGCTGGTCAAGAACATTGTCGTTCACGCCAACGCCGGCCGGCCTCACAACCCGCCTATGGCGCTATGTCGTCTCCCCGCCTCCCTCAGTCTCGCGTGGTTCAGTTCGGGAAGTTGGATCAACCTTGAGCGGCGAGGGATCTCTCGGTCGGTCTACGATGCAAAGCTTGTTTGAACAATGTATGCAGCTTCGGGATGCAGCGACGATTGTCAAAGTCTTCTTCGACTTTTATTCTCGCCTTCTGCTTCTGTTTTTCGAACCAGCCCGGATGCAAAAGGACACGCAGGATTGCGTCAGCCATTGCAGCCGGGTTTTCCGGTTCCACGAGTATGCCGGTAACGCCATCCTCCACCAGTTCGGGAATGGCGGAAACCCGCGTCGCAACGACCGGAAGTCCGACC
>JAVEVM010000118.1:0-7450 GCA_034005055.1 Desulforhabdus sp.
GTGCCGGCACGACAGATCGGATGGATGAGCGAGCATGGCGAGCAGCTCGATCTGCCCGTGGAGGGCCAGGGACGGGCCGTCTGCAGCCATACCGGGGCCGTCTACTTTCTCCAGAACGGGGGGCTGAGAAGATTGGATGGGTGAGCGATTGCAGTGTGCGCTGCCTGGGCCCGGATGCATCCCAGCCTTTTAATCCCTGAAATCTGCGGTTGTCTCTTGGCAATCATTCCGGACGAGGAGGCTTATCTTCCGTTGCCTTCGGCGGTATTGCAAAAGCAGAGCGCATGCAACGACGGCCTGATTTGACGGCCTGCCCACGTCCTGTTCTCCACCATAACCCCTCGACCCCTCGATCATCTGCCGCCCGATGCGTCCGTCGAGACGCAACAGCATCTCGACGCTTCTCAACTGCGCGCTCCGGCGCGTGTAGTGCAAGGCCGTTCGATATAGCCATGGATTTATTGATTGACGTAGAGATTGTTGTTGACTGCTGCATCAGGCGTGAACCGTATTTCGACGATGCAGACAAGGCGTTGGGCAAGTGTCTGAGCCAGGGGGGGCGCCTATGGCTCTATACGGGCAGCGTTCAGAGCCTGGACTACGCTGTACGCGATGCGTTGCGGGCATCCGGTGCCGATGCGGACATCCAGGCCACCGCTCGCCATCTGCTCAAGGTGTTTTGTGGGGACAAGCAATGGCTGGCCGCCCTGGCTGCCGAAGGTGACGTTTTCGACAGTCCGAACGTTCAGGCCGAACAGCTCATCCGGGCGCTGGGCCGCTTCGAGCACGGGAAAATCAAGCTGCTGACGCGTGATGCGTTGCTCGTCGAACGATATCCCGACCTCTGCGTTACGCCGCAAGAGTATCTGCGTCGAGCTGACGCGCCCATATCGCTGGATTTCATCGATCTGAAGACCCAGCAGGATGAAATCCGGCCGGGACTGGAAGCCCGTATCCATCGGGTATTGCGGCACGGCCAGTACATCATGGGTCCGGAGGTCAAAGAACTCGAGGCGCGCCTGGCGTCCTATACCGGTGCGGAGCACTGCATTTCCGTTGCCAGCGGCACCGAGGCATTGCTGATCAGCCTGATGGCTCTGGGCATCGGTCCGGGTGACGAAGTCATCACTACCCCCTTCACTTTTGTCGCGACCGCCGAAGTGATCGTGCTGCTAGGCGCCACGCCGGTATTCGTGGATATCGAACCGGATACCGGCAATATCGATGCCCGACTGATTGAAGCCGCCATCACATCGAAGACGAAGGCCATCATGCCGGTCAGCCTGTACGGCCAACCTGCGGATATGGACGAAATCAATGCCATCGCGGCTCGCCGCGGCAATATTCCGGTGATTGAGGATGCCGCTCAGAGCTTCGGTGCCGAGTACAAGGGGCGCAAAAGCGGCAACCTGTCTACCTTCGGCTGCACCAGCTTTTTTCCGAGCAAGCCGCTCGGGTGCTATGGCGACGGCGGAGCCATTTTCACGAACGATGCGGCCTTGGCCCAGGCGTGCCGCGAAATTCGCGTGCACGGGCAGAGCAAGCGCTATGTGCATACCCGTATCGGCGTGGGCGGCCGCATGGATACATTGCAATGCGCCATCGTCCTGGCGAAGCTCGAGCGCTTCGATCAGGAAGTTTTCCGGCGTCTCGAAATCGGTGCGCGTTACAACGAAGGACTGGATGAGATCGGTTTTCCGCGCATCGTGCAACGCCCGCACCGGACTTCTGTATTTGGCCAGTACACGGTGCTATGCGACAACCGGGATGCGTTGCAGGCTGCGCTGCAGAAAGCCGCCGTGCCGACCGCGGTGCACTATCCTCTGCCGCTGAATGACCAACCCGCTTATCAGCACCTGTGCTCTACCGAAAAAACGCCACGGGCCCAGTATGCCGCCAGGCGGGTGATGAGCTTGCCGATGAGCGCGGATCTGGCGCCGGCCGCAATGGCCCATATCCTGGTTGAGTTGTCTACATTTATGGCAGAGCAGAAGAGGATGTGATTCATTTTCAATGATTCATGAATGAAAGTATGATGCCTAGATTTTTCAGGATCTTTTGGAGCCTCTCTCTGGATTTGATTCAAAGAGGAGGTTTTTGCTTGGTGTCCTTTTTTATTTTTTCAGGGAATTTGGTCGGTGCGGAGATCGTCCAAGAATTGGAATCTGAGTCGAGATTGGGGAAAATACTTTCGCATCAGAAAACGGAGCTAACCCCATTTCTATGGGATATGAGACTGAGGGGCGAGGCGTCGCTGACGTCTGCAGAACTTCAGGAGATCGGGGCGAAAAAAGACCCTCTGCAAGTCTTTCATGCCGCATTTCGTCTGCTGTACCAATATAACGCCAGCAAGAATCCGATCGCGCTGCAACAAGCCTTGGCTGCGCTTGACTTCATGCTGGAAAAATATGAACCACGCAAACAAAAGGGCCATGAATTTTTCTGGTACTACGGCAATGGGCATGGAAAGATCAAGGCGCCATGGTGGTCCGGGATGGATGCCTTGTTTGGTCCTTTGACGCTTTATGCTGCTTATGAGTTAACTGGGATTGAAAAATACCGGGACATCGCTTTGGCCAGTGCGAAACTGGCCATCGAACCGCCATCGGGTGGCGGCGTTTTGTGGCGAGAAAAAAACGGTTGCTGGATTTCCGAATATGCCTGGAACGGCATGGAGTTCAAGGACGAATTCTTTGTCCTGAACGGGCATCTCTGGGGCTTGCAGGCACTGCAGATGCTGGCCGTGGCTACGGGCGACTCATCTTTGCAAGAAGCATATGCGTGTGCCAATAAAGGTACGAAAGTCAGAAAATATGATTTTTTCAATAAATCGAAGACTTGGCCATGGTACATGTTGAATGTAAAAACAATAAATTCAGTGCATTACCTCTTGCTCGAAATGGCCCAATTCCGGGCAATGCATGCCTTGACGGGCGAGTTCTTCTACAAAGAAGAAGCGGAGGCGCGTGCCTCGATCTTCAGGCACACCTATCCATTGCAGCTTGTGCAGCGCTCTAACGGCTTATCGGTCGTCTTTTCCATGATAGGGCCTCCGCACCCCTATTGGACCGACACCTATCCGGTCACCCTTGAGTGCAAGGTGAATGGAGAAGCATTGTCGGCGAGGCAGGCTCGGCATTATTCCAGCGATCCGCTGGATCAACGGTTCTTTGTCGAATTGAAAGTTCCCTCTTCGCCTTCAATCTGTTCAGTCACCGTACATCCCGGGCAGGATGTGCTCGTTTATTCACAAAATGATTTTCTTCGTGTCACGCCGTCGAACCACAAGATTCCCTTGAATGATCTTGCTCTGGGAATGGATGCGCAGAGCGTCGCTGAAAATGGCGTAGCAATTGTCCCCGCTCATGAAAACCAGCCGGGAATAGAGCATTACACAAACAATGAGGCTCGTATTGGATTGCCTGTTCCCTCGAAGATAGCGGAGGGTCATATTCTGGCTTTGATCATCAAGCCAGAGCGTGATGTGAATATTGGCTTTCTGCTTCAGGACATGGAGGGGAGGCATAGCCACCGGTACTATCCAAAGCTGATAGCTGGCAAGGACAATATTGTTTTGCTTAATCGCCTTGGGTTCGATGGTAATGATTCGTTGGGCAATGAGTTGAAGATGCTCTTTCTGCGGGTTTACACAGAAAAAACACAGCCAAGTTTTTTTGTTGATATAAAAAGTTTTGAAGTGCTTGAAAATTCAGCGGATTTGCAGGACTTCTTTGCCAGACACAGACAAAGCTACTTCCATCAGGAGTAGGTCCCGTTGAATTTTCTGCCCCGAGTGCTTGGGAAGGTGGATCCGGTTTTTATTGTCGGCACTGATGGGTTTTAACATCAGAGTGGTTTCGGGGTGATTCTACTGCTCCTGTTTTACGAGGCTTGGGAATTGAACAGCTGCAGAATTTTCGACAGATCCTGTGAGTACCATCAATTATAGACCTGATATCGATGGCCTGCGCGCAATTGCAGTGCTAGGCGTCGTGTTGTATCACCTGAGTCCCATTACGTTGCCGGGCGGGTTTCTTGGCGTTGATATTTTTTTCGTTATTTCAGGATATTTGATATCGCGTATCGTATTTCGGGAAATGGCTGAGGGTGTTTTTAGCTTCTCGGCTTTTTATGCCCGAAGAATACGACGATTATTTCCGGCTCTTGCGGTGGTGCTAGCGGCCACGATTGGATTTGGTGCGTTTTCGCTTTTCGCTAATGAGTACGAACGCCTCGCCAAGCATGTTTCGTCAACGATTCTATTTCTCCTGAATTTCAGGCTGATGGGAGAAGCAGGTTATTTTGATATTTCTTCGGACACCAAGCCGTTGTTGCATTTATGGTCGTTATCTGTCGAGGAGCAGTTTTATCTCATCTGGCCAGTGCTTCTGGTGGTTTCGCATAAAATCCGTTTTCATGCTGGATGGATGAGCGTTGTTTTGATCGTTGCCTCTTTTGCATTTGCTCTTCATTTTTCGACGCGCAATCTTGATGCGCTGTATTTTCACCCTCTCGCCCGTTTCTGGGAACTACTGATCGGTGCAACGCTGGCCTGGGCACATCATCAGGGTCATTCCAGCCGAGTCGTAGGATATTTGAGTTACGGCTTTTGTCGCGATGTGTGTTCCATCGTGGGTATTTTGATCATCGCTGGGGCGTTTCTATTCTGGAATGAAACGACTATTCATCCCGGTGGGCTGACCATTCTCCCCGTGTTGGGCGCGACCATGCTCATTGCAAGTGGCAGTGCTGCAATCGTGAATCGTTTGCTTGCCCTCAAGCCACTGGTCTGGATCGGGTTGATCAGCTATCCGCTTTATCTCTGGCATTGGCCTATTCTTTCGTACATTCGGATCACTGAATTCGGATCGCCAAGCAATATGGATGCTCTGGACTGGCGCGGGGCTTTCAATACTGCTTGCTGCAATGACCTACTATTTTATTGAACGGCCGCTAAGAGGCTCCGGGAAATCACATAAAAAACTGCTCGGTTTGGCGGGAACCATGGCCGCGCTGTTTTTTGTTTCTCGATTCGTGGTTGCCTCGGATGGCCTCCCTCATCGGTCGGCGGTTGAATCCATCAGCGCTGCCGAAGCGCAACTAAAACGCGAGCCGCAACAAGATCTATCCTGCCTTGCGCTTTTCTCGGCAGGGGAGGCTCCTGTTTATTGCCGACAGGAAAATTCCCGCAGCAGAATGATCGCGATCATCGGCGATTCACATGCTCATGTTCTTTTTCCTGGTGTCGCAATGGTGGCTGCTGAAAATGGCTATGGAACACTGCTGTTGGCCAATTCCGGCTGTCCTCCGTTTGATGGGGCGGTGACCGGGCGGAATGCGGTTGAACGAAAACGCTGTTCGAATAGCATCGAAACGATTCTTAGCACGATCGAACGCGACCTCCGGATCGAGGCAATCGTCATTGCCTCGCGCGGGCCGCAGTATATGGATGGAACCGGCTTTGGGCCTGCTGAAGCAACCTATAACTACCCACCCATATCTTCCGCGTCTGATTCCGAAGTTTTTGCCCAGGCGTCACCAAGAACCGTCTTTCGCGCCGGGCTGGAGCGCTCCATCGTTCGTTTACGCAAGCATGGAGAACGCATCGCCTATGTCCTCCAAGTGCCTGAGCTCGGCGTTCCGGCCCGCAACTGTTTGCAACGGCCTTGGACGTTGTCGAGAGCAGGGGCGGGGTGTGAGGTTGACTATAAAATCTATCAGGAGCGGATGCGCGATTACCGTTTGCTGGTTGAGGAGCTTCGGTCCACGCAGAATTATCTGAATGTGATCGATCTTGAGCCGCTGTTCTGCGACGCCCAGGCGTGCAGTGGCTATCGGGACGGGCAATTGCTCTATGCGGACGACAACCATCTGAGTGTCCTGGGATCGATTCGAGCCGCTCCTAGGATCCTCGATGTGCTGAAACTTGATGTGCAGACGCAATCGCCATGAGTGATTTCTGGCGCAACGTCGGATCCGTCGTGACGGGGACTGCGCTGGCACAGATCATTCCGGTCCTCGGTTCCCTGATCATCGCTCGTCAATACGTGCCCGCAGAGTTTGGCGTGTTTTCGGCCTGGTTGGGCATGGCGTTGTGGCTGGCTGTCGTGCTCACCGGCCGTTTCGAGATGGCATTGGTCATTGAGCGGGACGGCGAGGCACGGCGGCTGGCCGTGTTATCGACCATCGTGACGGCCTGTCTAGGCGCCGGGGTTGCCGGTCTTGCTTTAGCGGTGGGCATCCTTGCTGTGCCCGAATGGGTCGCGAATTTCCCATTGACGCTGATCTTGATCTCGATACCGGTCGCACTGGCGGTCGCCGTCGCGCAGACTTGGCAATCCTGGGCCGCTGCTGAAGGGTTTTATCGGCAGCTGTCCCTGATGCGTATCGCACAGGCAGGAGCGATCACGCTTCTTCAGATTGGCGCCGGTGTTTTTTTTGCCTCAGCCAGCGCGCTCGCGATTGCCTACATGCTGGGCCTGACCATCGGGATTGCATTATCGGCCGTACTGATGCCTGTCGGAGCATTGCCGAAAGGAGTGGGCACTGCGCCGCTCAGGGCATTCTGGCGCCGGCATCGTCGCTTCCCAATGTTTTCGCTGCCTGCCGATGCGATCAATACCGCAGCGGCCCAACTGCCGGTTCTGCTGGTTGCAGGGCGTTTTGGCGCTGAAATGGCAGGTTTGCTGGCCATGGCAATGAGAATGCTTGGGACGCCGATCAGCCTGCTTGGGAGGGCGGTACTGGATGTTTTCAAGCGCCAAGCCGCCACGAGCTTTCGAGAGCGTGGGGAGTGCCGTGATGATTACCTGCGTACTTTCAAGGTGCTGGCACTCGTCTCGCTCATATTCTGCGCGGTGATGTCTATGGCGAGCGAACCACTGTTCGTCCTGGCTTTTGGAGAAAGTTGGCGCGGAGCCGGTGTGATCGCCGTGTGGCTGCTGCCGATTTTCGCTCTGCGTTTCATGGCCAGTCCATTGAGTTACATGGCTTATATCGCAGGCAAACAACATATTGATCTGATCTGGCAGATCGCCTTGCTTGGTATGACCTTCATCAGTCTCAGCGTCCCACAGCAGCAGGACTTTGCGCTACAGGCATACAGTGCTGGATACAGCCTGCTCTATATTGTCTATCTCGTGATGTCGTATCGTTTCAGCTTGGGAGAAAAACGATGATCGCGGTCATAGATTATGATATTGGAAACATTTCCGCCGTCACCAATATGCTGCACCGCATTGGTGTGCAGTGTGCTGTGACGGCACAGTCCGTCGAGATTGAGCGGGCTGAACGTATCATTCTTCCCGGCAACGGTTCATTTGATGCATGCATGCAAAACCTTCGTGCAAGCGGCCTGATACCGATTCTGGAGCATAAGGTCCTTGAGCAGGGCGCGCCGTTGCTGGGCATCTGCGTTGGGGCGCAGATGCTGGGCCGCGACAGTGCGGAA